>CASGCC010000119.1 GCA_949299585.1 uncultured Bacillota bacterium
ATGGTCATCGTATCTTCTTCCACTTCCATATCGATAACATCAACTTCTGCCATGATCAAAGCATCAAGCATCTTTTCTTCATCGGTATATTTTAAAACAAATAAACCTACTTCATCGTAGCTATGAGATACGCATCCTGATACGCCCATCTTCGCATGAGCTTTATTAAAACAAGTCTTGACAGCACTTACCGTACGATTAACATTATTGGTCAAGCAATCAACGATGATCGTACTTTCTCCTGGTCCAAAACCTTCATAACGGCATGAATCATACGATTCATCAGCACCGCCTTTAGCTCTTTCGATCGCTCTTTTAATAACATCAGCAGGTACCTGATTAGCCTTAGCTTCAGCAATCTTACGTTTTAAAGTTAAGTTCATATCTGGATCAGGAACTCCCGATTTTGCTGCAATATATAATTCCTTTCCATAACGTGAATATAATTTTGTCTTCATCGCAGCCGTTTTAGCCATTGAGGCTGCACGGACTTCATGAGCTCTTCCCATTAAATAAAACCACCCTTCATTTTTTACCTAAATATTATAGCAAACATCTTTTATTTTGTGAAAGATATTTTATCTGATCCGTATATTATCAAAGCTTTTAAAAATTATCCATGAATTATTGCTCATTATCATATTTCTCAACAAACAAAAAAGAAGCATTTATATGCTTCTTAAATAAGTACATTATTTTTGCATCCAGCTTTCATCACTTGGATTATCTCTAAAATGCAATAACTTAGCTTTATCTTCCGGCTTGATATAATTTTCTTCAACTGCAACATCAACCAAGACATCTAGATTACTGCATGAAATATTGGTTACCTTGGCTTCAGCCAAACGATCAAGACCTTTTTTCATGCCATAAGTAAAGATGCTAGCCATACCAAGTACTTCTACACCGTTTTCACGCAACACCTTTACGACTTCCAAGCTGCTGCCTGCTGTACTTATCAAGTCTTCGACAACAACTACTTTCGTACCTTTTTCGCATTTACCTTCGATCTGATTAGTACGGCCATGGTCTTTAGCACTAGCGCGAACATAACCCATTGGTAAATTTAACTTGGTTGCAACGATTGCGGCATGCGCGATGCCAGCAGTTGCCGTTCCCATGACCATCTCACATGCTGGAAAATGCGTTTTGATGATGCTTGCTAGTGCTTCTTCAACATCTTCACGCACTTTGACATCTGATAAAGTCAAACGATTGTCGCAATAAATTGGTGATTTGATTCCGCTTGCCCAAGTGAAAGGCTGCTCAGGTCTTAAGAAAACGGCATTGATGCTTAATAAATCTTTAGCAATTAATTTTTCCATCTTATTTATTCCCCCACAAATTCTTTTACGCAGCGTTCATAAGCTGCTACTGGATCTTCACTAGCAGTAATTGGACGACCAACAACGATATAGCTGCTGCCGATTTCTCTAGCCATTGCTGGTGTCGTAACGCGTTTTTGATCACCTTTGCTAGCGTCATCAAAGCGAATGCCTGGCGTTACGGTAATGAAATCTTCATTGCAGACATCTCGAACTAATTTTGCTTCTAATGGTGAACATACTACGCCATCCAAGCCGGCTTTTTGCGTATTTAAGGCGTAATGCTGGATCGTATCATTGATCGGATGATCGATCCATAATTCTTCCTGCATTACCTCTTCAGAGGTACTGGTCAATTGTGTTACCGCAATTAGCTTTGTATCCGGATTTACCTCATCGATCGCTTTTTTAGCTGCTTTCATCATTTCGATCGTTCCTGCTGCATGGACATTGGTCATATCTACGCCTAAGGCAGCTACATTTTTCATAGCTTTATAGACCGTATTTGGAATATCATGAAGTTTTAGATCCAAAAAGATCTTGTGTCCGCGTGCCTTGATGTCTTTAACGATCTGTGGTCCTTCGGCATAGTATAATTCCATCCCGATCTTTACAAATGGCTTTACATCTTTGAATTGGTCCAAAAAAGCTAAGGTAGCTTCTTTGCTTGAAAAATCACATGCGATAATAACGTCTCTCATCTGTGTGCCCTCCCGATTATATCTTCTAATTTTTCAATATTTAGCTTATCCATCAATGATGGTAAGTTATTGATGATCTTTTGACAGGCATATGGATCAGCACAATTGGCTGCGCCTACCTGAACCGCAGTTGCTCCAGCATACATCATTTCAATGACATCTTCAGCACTAGCGATGCCGCCAATTCCGATGATCGGAATATTTACCGCTTCATAAACCTGATAAACCATGCGTAAAGCTACCGGTTTGATCGCTGGTCCGCTAAAACCGCCCATGATATTATGAATGATCGGTTTCCCCGTTTTTAGATCAAAACGCGCGCCTAGCAAGGTATTGATCATGCTGATGCCATCAGCTCCCGCTTCTTCACAAGCCTTAGCAATAGCTGCGATATCGGTAACATTAGGACTTAGCTTGATATATACTGGCTTGCTCGTTACTTCTTTGACCGCTTTTGTTACTTTAGCAGCCATCTTAGGATCGGTACCAAAGCTCATGCCGCCATGGCGAACATTTGGGCAACTGATGTTGACCTCGATGATACCTACGATATCTTGCTCATCCATGGCCTTGGCACAAGCAACATATTCTTCGATCGCAAAGCCCGAAATATTAGCTACGACCTTTTTATTAAAAACTTTCTGCAGCTTAGGAAATTCTTCGCTAATGACCTTTTCTAAGCCGGGATTTTGCAAACCGACCGCATTGATCATCCCCATCTCGCATTCTGCGATCCTAGGCGTAGGATTACCAAAACGTGGCTCTAGCGTCGTCCCTTTGGTTGCAATGCTTCCTAAGATATTTATATCATAAAATTCACAAAATTCATAACCAAACCCATAAGTTCCGCTAGCAGGAATTACGGGATTATCTAATTCCCAGCCGGATAAAGTTACCGCTAATCTTTTGTCCATAATAACTCCTCGCTTCTTAATACCGGACCTTCCTTGCAGATCCGCTTATAACCATTTTTGGTTTCGATCGAACAGCCCATGCAAGCACCAAACCCACAGCCCATCCGTTCTTCTAAGGATACCTGACCATTTTGGGTGCTGGTCTTATAAATAGCTTTTAACATCGGCAAAGGTCCACAGGTCAGATAAGGTATATCGCATAGATCATTTTTAACCATCACATCGCTAACAAAACCTTTTAGGCCCAAGCTACCATCATTGGTCGATACATATAACTTATCGGTCAATTCATGGAATTTTTCAAAATAAAATTCATCGTCTTTGCTTTGAAATCCTAGGATGACCGTTGGTTTATGCCCTAGCTTTACCAGTTGCTTGCATGCTCCATATAGCGGTGGAATGCCTACGCCCCCACCGATCAGCAACAGATGCTTATCATCTAGGGAAAAACCATTGCCTAAGCCGACCAAGGCTTCAAGCTCATCATTAGCTTTTAAACCTGATAACCAGGCTGTTCCCTCACCAACGACCTTGTATACGATGGTCAAGCCATCTTCGCTCCAATCACAGATCGAGATCGGACGGCGTAAAAACTTATTGGCAACCTTGATATTGATGAATTGACCAGGGTTGGTTACCCATGAACCATCCCCTTTCAAAACCATTTCATAAATATCTTTCGTTAATTGTTTATTGCTTAAAACTTTGTAAATTTCGATCTTTTTCATATCATATCTCCTATTGATCGATCGTTGATACCTGCATCGTGATCTCTTCTAAGATATTCAGCAAGACATTGACGGTATCTAAAGAAGTGAAGACCGTAACATTATTTTCAACGGCACATCTTCTGATCTGATAACCATCACGATTGGTATTGGAATCGTTGGTTGTCAGCGTATTGATGATATAAGTGATATGGCCTTTGCGAATGGAATCCAAGATCTCGCTTGAACCTTCAGAAAGCTTTTTCTTAACTCTGGTCTTGATATTTGCCGCCTTTAATGCTTTGGCCGTTCCCGAGGTTGCTTCGATATTGAAGCCTAGATCATAGAAACGTTTAACCAATTCAATAGCTCTTTCCTTGTCTTTATCTGCCAAGGTCACAAAGACCGTACCATAGTTTACGACCCTTAGATTGCTAGCCTGTAATGATTTATATAAGGCTCTGTTCAAGGTATCATCATAACCGATAGCTTCCCCAGTCGATTTCATCTCTGGCGATAGATAAGCATCCAAGCCATGTAGCTTAGAGAATGAGAAGGTAGGTGATTTAACGTAATAACGTTTCTTTTCCGCCATGACATAGGTTCCATATCCTTGCGCTTTTAAGCTATCTCCCAACATGACCTTAGTAGCAATATTAGCCATCGGGATACCGGTCGATTTAGATAAGAACGGAACTGAACGACTGCTACGCGGATTAACTTCGATGACATAGACATCATCATTGCTATCAACGATGAATTGGATATTGAACAAGCCCTTGATGCCAATAGCCAAGCCTAAACGATTTGTGTAATCAGCGATCGTTGCTTTTACTTTCGCACTTAAAGAATATGGCGGATAAACGCTCATCGAGTCCCCAGAGTGGACACCGGTAGCTTCAACCAGTTGCATGATGCCTGGAATAAAGACATCTTCGCCATCACAAATGGCATCAACTTCTACTTCGGTTCCCGCGATATATTTATCTACCAGCACTGGCTGATCAACATCGATCTTAACGGCATTGGTTAGATATTCGATAAGCTCATCATCATGATTAACGATCTGCATCGCTCTTCCACCTAAGACAAATGATGGACGAACAAGGACCGGATAGCCAATTTCCTTAGCAACCTTCAAGCCATCTTCGATATTGGTAACAGCCTTGCCGATTGGCAGCGGAATGCCGGCTTGGCGTACGACCTTATCAAAGATATCGCGGTTTTCCGCTTTTTCGATGGCTTCGATATCGGTACCGATGATCTTGACCCCATAATCTTTTAGTTTTTGTGATAGATTGATCGCCGTTTGACCGCCTAAAGATACGATTACACCTTCAGGTTTTTCTAGATCGATGATATGCATGACATCTTCGATGCATAAAGGTTCAAAATATAATTTATCAGAACTTACTGATGAACAATTTACAAGAATGATTGAAGTAACAAGAGAGCCATTAATATTATTATCTGATATTACTGATGCTGT
>CASGCC010000120.1 GCA_949299585.1 uncultured Bacillota bacterium
AGGGGCATATATGATTAAATATCTTGGTGTAATAGGTTTTTGTTTATTTTTTATTTATGATTATAATCAAGTACGATGGAATAATGGTGTTTTGAAAAAATTTTTCCTTATCGGACTTATCTTAATCAGCATAGCAACTATTTATTATTGCACATTACCCTTGAAAAGTATCTTAGGTATAATAATTGCCTTATTTGGATTAGCTTTGACAGTGTATGTTTTATTTTTTGCGCTAGATTTTAAAGATACTTATATAAATGATAAGTTTAAAGTTTATGATAAAGGAGTTTACTCTTTATGCCGTCATCCTGGATATTGGAGCTTGCTTATCATGTATCTAGGATTGCTTGTAGCTTTTCAAGATGTGGAATGGCTGTGGATCACGATAATATATAATCTATTAAATTTGATATATATCGTTTTTCAAGATAAGTATACTTTTACCATAATATTTGAAGATTATTGTGAATATAAAACATATGTACCTTTTTTGATACCTACCTTAGCTAGTATTAATTCATGTTTAAATTATTTTAGGGGAAAAAATGAAATTTGAGGAAAAATTAAGAACTTTAGGCAAAAAAGAAGTATATGATGAATATTGTTCTTTTTTAGATCTAAATCTAGAGCAATATATGCAGATACAAAATAGCTTGCTTAAAGAACAGATTGCTCTATGGCAAGATACTAAATTGGCTCAATCAATTTTAAAAGGCAAAAAGATTGGGTCTTTTAGTGATTTTAAAAAAGTTATTCCTCTTACGACATATGAAGATTATGCAGACATACTTTTAAAAAGAGATGATAATTATCTTCCAAGTCCTGCTTCTCTTTGGATCGAAACAACTTGGGAAGGTGGTAATCATCCAGTAAAGGTAGCGCCATATAACCGTGCAATGCTTGAAACCTTTTTCACCAATGTGTGTGCTTGTTTTTTAATTGCTACAGGCAAGCAAAGATATGATTTTGACATAAAATCAAGTTATCATATGCTTTATGGATTGGCACCATTACCTTATGCTACTGGTCTTTTACCAATCAGCTTAGAAAATCAGATTGGAATCAAATTTTTGCCTGATGTTGAAACAGCAAATTCATTAAGTTTTAGCGAACGAAATAAATTAGGATTTAAGCAAGGGTTATTTGAAGGCATCGAATACTTTTTTGGTTTAGGAAGCGTAACATATTACATTTCAAAAAGTTTAGATAAAATGTCTAGCCAACAAAGTTCATTTAATTATAGTCAATTTTTTAAGAATCCTAGAAGAGCAGCACGGTTGTTGAAAGGTATAAACCGTGCAAAAAAAGAAAATCGTGGACTATTGCCTAAAGATCTTTTTGACTTGAAAGGCTTTGTCGTAGCGGGAACAGATAATGAATTATATAAAGATGATTTAGAAAAATTATGGGGTGTAAGACCACTAGAAATTTTTGCAGGTACAGAACCAACCTTATTAGGAACCGAAACCTATAGTCGTAAAGGTTTGGTATTTTTCCCAGATAGTTGTTATTTAGAATTTATCCCTGAAGAAGAAACTATAAAATATAAAAATGATCCTAGTCATGAATACACCACATATACGATAGATGAAGTATGTGAAAATTGTAATTACGAATTAGTTATCAGTGTATTAAAAGGCGGAGCATTCATGCGCTATCGAGTAGGAGATATCTATCGCTGTGTCGGTTTGAAAGATAAAGATGACAATATAAATCTTCCGATCTTTAAATTTATTGATAGGACAAAAGATGTTATTGATATTGCTGGATTTACCCGCATTACTAAAAACAGTATCGATGAAGTTATAAAATTATCAAAATTAGATATTAAAGATTATATTGCTTGCAAGGAAATAGATAACAATGATCGGCCATTTTTACATATGTATGTGGAGATGAGCGATGATGCAATGTATGGCGATGCAATTACCATTGAAGTTTTAAAAGATCATCTAACTGCATATTTTAAATATTTTGATTCTGATTATGCTGATCTTAAAAAGATCTTAGGCATAGATCCATTGCAGATTACGATATTGAAACGTCGCTCTTTAAGCGATTATCCTTATATGATCGATAGAATAAACCCATCAAAAAGTGAGATGATGAAGTTTAAGAGATATATTTATGAAAGTGCAGGATATTAATGATGGATAGTTATTTATATGTACCAGCAATATCTGTAGCTTTTTTGTCATATCTTCTAATATCATTCATGGCAAGCAAGAAGAACCATTTGATCAAGGCATATCTTGCTGTTTTGATTGCGATGATCATGTGGACAGGAGGATCGTTCTTGATGAGGATCCAATTTTATCCTGGAATGGAGCTATGGTTTGATATATCGATCGCTGGGCTGCTTGGTGTATGCTCAACGATATATACATTCGTAAAGATCGCAACGGTAAAAAAAGTAGATAAGATGTGCATGGTCTGGTATATGATCATGATCATAATCGCTATTATCAACGCATTGAGCGGGTGGTTTTTAAGTGTGCCATCAATCGTTGAAAACGGTTCACATATTAAATTTATTTATGAGGTTACCTTTAGGACATTAATTCTATATGGGGTAGCATTTTTGTGCTTTTTGAACGTATGTTATAATTTATGGACCGCAATGAAGAAAAACATTGAATCAGTACATGATATGTATCCAATGTTCATTGGTGTAATCTTATTATTGATCGGACATATACTATATTTTTTACCGATCTTCAATGGTTTTCCAATCGATATGCTTAGCGGTATCTTTTCGGCAATTTGTTTGTATTATATGGTATATAAAAGACGGATGTTCAAACTTACCTTGTTAGCTGGAAGAGGAAGCTTGACGTTTGCTTCTGGATTGATCACTTTTTTTATCTTCTATATTTTGATCGATCCTTTAGAGAGGATCTTTGATACAGCATATGGAACCAATACGACATATGATTCATTATACATATCAATATTGTTTGTCATTGTTTTAGCAGTAGTCTTTAGCTTTTTCAAATTTTTTACTAATTCGATCTTTGTAAAGAAAGAAATAAAACAAAATGAAGTCTTGAATGAATACCTTTTGGATGTAACCCAAAGCTTAGATATTAAGCAAGTCATAGATATAACATTCAAAAAGATCAAAGAAGTGATCGATGTTGATACGATCATCATAGCATTGCATAATGACCAGAAACAGTGTTATGAATTATATTCCGATAAAGATTATTTTAGTTATCCAAACATAAGTGAAGCGAGCCCGATTTTTAGCTATTTATCGCAAGTTAATGGTTGTGTAAGCTATAATGATTTTAATCGTAGCGTGTTTGCTAGATCTATCTGGCAAAATGATAAAGATATCCTTGATAAGCTTAATATCAGTTTGATGATGCCATTAAAAGACGAAGAACTATTTGGGGTCATCATGCTACCGCAAAAAAAGAAACCTTACCATTATGATGAGACATTGTTCATATCATCATTAGCTAATAGCGCATCAATAGCCATAAAAAATAGTAAGCTTTATAACAAAGTATATCAGGAATCAATTGGAGACGATCTAACTAATACCTATAATCGTAAATATTTTTATGACATCCTAAATCAAAACTTTTTAAGCTATAAGTCATTTTTGACCTTGATGTATATCAGTGTAGATGATTTTAGGATCTATAATCAGCTATATGGTAAGCAAGAAGGTGATGAAGCTTTAAGAAACATTGCAGAAATCATCAGGCTATTAGTTGGACAATCAGGCATCTTATGCAGGATACAAGGAAAGATGTTTGCGTTGATCCTTCCAGAATATAATATCCTAAGCGCTAGGAAATTAGGAGAAAATATTTGTAAACAAGTAATAAATATTAATAAGCATGAAGAAAACAATAAGAAAGTTCTAACGGTATCCATTGGCATAAGCAGCATACCGCTAAATTCAACAACGGTAAAGGAACTATGTGCAAATGCCGATCAAGCATTATATGATGCCAAGAAGGCAGGGAAAAATTGTGTCAATATTTTTAGCTTAGAATCATATACCAAAACAGACGATCAGCCACGAAAGAAATTTGATACATCGGTATATAATGAATATAGTGGAACGATCTGTGCTTTACAGGCAGCAATCGATGCGAAAGATCATTATACTTTTTCACACAGCAATAATGTGGCGTATTATGCAACGAAGCTAGCAGAAGGCTATGGATTAAGCGATGAGGTCGTGGAGATTGTTAGAGAAGCAGCTTTATTACACGATATTGGAAAAATTGGGGTTCCAGAAAATATCTTAAATAAGCCAGGAAGGTTAACAAGTGAAGAATATGAGACGATGAAGTCGCATGTTGAAAACAGCGTTAGCATCATCAAGCATCTGCCATCATTGGATTATGTCGTACCAGCAGTAATATCTCATCACGAAAGATGGGATGGTAATGGTTATCCTCGCCGTCTAGCCAAGGAAGATATTCCATTAACTGGTAGGATCTTATGCATTGCGGATTGTTTTGATGCAATGACTAGTGCTCGTTGTTATAAGCAGCCATATCCTTTGGAAATGGCGTTAAATGAGCTGATCTTGCAGGAAAACAAACAATTTGATCCAAAATTAGTTGAATTGTTTGTTGCCATGGTTAAAAATGGGCAAATTGTTTTACAAGATACTAAAATTAATAAAGGATAATATGTGCTTTAAACATATATATGATTGGTGATAATATGTTTAAAGCTTTTTTTATTGCTCTAATAATTTGTGTTTGTCTAATAGTTGATCATAAGATCATAAATATAGATAAGATGACTAATGCTAAGATAACGGTTGAAGTGAAAGGAAATGGAGCTATAAACGGCTTATATGAGCTTGAAAAGTATAGCGTCTTAAATGATTTGGTAAAACAGATAGATCTAAAAGAAGATGCAGATCTATCAAGCTATAATTTACAGCAACCCCTAAAAAATAATGATGTAATTACTATCAATGTTTATCAAGAACCAGCAAAGATATCTATCAATAATGCTACTTTAGATGAATTATGTACCTTAGATGGCATTAAAGAAAAAACAGCTCAAAAAATCATCGCTTACCGTATTGAAAATGGACCTTTTCAAAGCATTGAAGAATTA
>CASGCC010000121.1 GCA_949299585.1 uncultured Bacillota bacterium
AAAATGGCTTGAAAAAATTTCATGGCGTAAAAAGAAGATTCGTTATTGAAAGACATGGAGATAATATCTTTGTTGATGACTATGCCCACCATCCTACAGAGGTCAAGATTACGATCCAAGCTGCAAGAAAACGTTTCCCTGATAAGAAGCTTGTGGCAATCTTTAAGCCCCATCGGGTATCAAGGGTATATTATTTTGCCCAAGAATTTGCTGATGCCTTAAAATTGGCTGATAAGGTTTATCTATGTGATTTTACCAGCATCGATGATAAAGAAGATGGCATCGACATCGATATCAGCTATCTGCAGCGTTTGATCCCTGATAGCGTCATATTAGAAGAAAATGAGCAAGGTGCCAAACAACTAGCTAAGGAAGGACCATGCTGTTATCTGTTTATGTCGAGCAAAGATATCTACGGTTTAGCTGAGCTGGTAAAGCGTTATCAAAATCATTGAAAATATTTTCATAATAGTGTATAATCTTTTTTGGAAGGTGAAACCATGGATGCATTGTTAAAAGATCTTGAAATTGTTTGTCAACAATTGCTGCCAATAGTAGCAACAGTTGTTTTAATATTATTATGTGTGCTTATCAACCGTTTGATCAAATTTGTAACTTCTTTGACCAAAACGGTCGATAATTTGGAAACCACGATCAAGTTGGTGGATACATCATTGGAAAAAGTCCAGACCCCGCTTGATACTGCGGTTAAAGTAAGCCATACCGTTGATAATGTTCATGATTCGACGGTTGAAAATGTAAAAAAAGCTCAAGAGTTCATAAATGATAATATGGACAATGTAAAGAATTATATCAATGAAAAAATTGGTAAGGAGAAAAAAGATGAGTGAAGAACCTAAAAAAACTAATGCTGTTGACGATATCAATCAAACAGTTGAAGAATTAAAAGCTAAGATCGATCAGATAAGCAAAGAGACCCCACTAGATATTGAAAATAAAGATATTGAAGTTGATGTTGCAAAAGAAGCAGATAAAAATTATAAAGAAAATGCGACAAAAGTACTTAATGCTGCAATTGAGCAGATCAAAGAAAGCTCAGAAAAGATCAAGAACGATGAAGAACTGCATAAGATGATAGAAAATATCAAAAGAATTGCAGAAGAGACAGTAGCTAGCTTGAAAAAGCAATATACTGATTTTATAAATGATCCAAAAGTTAGACAATCATATAATGATGTCAAAGAACAAGCAATAACGATGTATGAGAAAATGCAGGATTATGTTAGCGTTCAGATCCAAAAACTAAAAGAAAACGAAGAATTGATGAAGAAGGTCAGCGATCTGAATGAATCGATCGATAAAGGCATCATGTATGCCAATGAAAAGATCAATGAATTTACTAGTCGTCCTGAAGTCAATGAAAAAATTGAAAAAGCTAAAGATCTAGCAATAGATCTGGCTGAAAGGTCAACCGAAGCATTAAAAAACTGGTTAAGACCAGAAAACGATAAGAAGTAAGAAGGAGGAGTTTTGATGAAGCGTGTCACGATATATGATGTTGCAAAAGAAGCTGGCGTAAGTTTAGCAACGGTTTCTAGGGTAATCAATCGTTCGGATGTTGTAAAAGCGCCAACCAAAAATAAAGTTGAAGCGGCCATCGAAAGATTAGGATATAAACCTAACGCTATTGCCCAAGGATTAGCTTTATCAAAAACTACCACCATTGGCTTAGTCATTCCTGAAGCAAGTTATACTTATATCGGACAGATCATCAATGGTTTGATCGATGTTGCGAAGATGTATAATTACAATATCATCCTTCATACGATCACCGAAGGAATAACTGATCTTAATGATATCATCGAGACGATCATTCGTTCACGGGTAGATGGGGTAATTGTTTACAATGATAAGCTGGTAATTGATCGAATCGAAGAAATTTCTAGCTATAATATCCCAATCGTCATCGTTGGCAATAGGACTAGCGGACATATGGTCAGCAGCGTATTTGTGGATATCGAAAAAGCAATTTATGAACTAGTTACTGAATATTTGGACAAAGGCATCGATGATATCGCAATCATCCAGGATCGTAAAAATCCATGCGCTGTCGAACAAATGGTAAAAGGTGCTAGCAGGGCATTCAAGGAACATGGTAAAGAGTTCGTCAATTATTTGGAAATGGATGCTGCAAGTCGTACCTCTTATAAATTTATGAGCAAATATTTGAAGGATCATCGTCATGATCTGATCATCGCGCACCGTGATTCTCAAGCAATGGCGACGATCAATGCGGCTAGAGAAAACGGTTATGATGTACCTAAAGATATTGAGGTAGTTTGTGTGATTGACACCAAATATAACTCAATGATGCGTCCGCAGATATCTAGTTTTGCCATTCCTTCATATGATCTAGGAGCGGTTTCCATGCGGATAATGACCAAGATGCTTCATGATGAAGTGGTTGATGATCAGGAAATCGAACTTAGCTATCTTTATAGTCCGCGACAATCTACGAAATAACAAAGGCATTTGATTGGAAAATAGTATTATCAAAAAAGTGATTTGCAGAGAGATCTTGGTTGGTGAAAAAGATCATTCAAACTGATAAGAATACGGTCCAAGAGCTGTTTATGAGAATAAAACGTTTAAGCTTGCGTTAAGAGCAAAAAGGGCATATCATATCATGATATGAACTAAGGTGGTACCGCGTTATCAAACGTCCTTAGATCTAAAGGACGTTTTTTTATGGAAAAGGAGAAATTTATGACATTTTTTGAAGAATTACAGGCAAGAGGTCTGATCAAAGATATGATCGACGAAGAAAATTTAAAAGAACATTTGCAACATCCATGTACCGTTTATATTGGCTTTGATCCAACAGCAGATTGTTTGCATGTTGGTCATTTGCAACAAATTTGTATCTTAAAGCGTTGGCAAGAAGCAGGACATAATGTTATCGCTTTAGCAGGCGGGGCTACCGGGATGATCGGAGATCCTAAACCAACGCAAGAAAGAAGATTGCTTAGTGCTGATGAGATCAAGCATAATGTTGAAGCTATCAAGGTGCAGTTAGGTAACTTTTTAGATTTTAATAGCGGAACTGCTAATTTGGTTGATAATTATGATTGGCTTGGACAAATGTCATTGATTGATTTCTTACGTGATTATGGTAAATATTTCAATGTTAATTATATGATAAATAAGGATACCATTGCTAAAAGATTGGAAACAGGTATAAGCTTTACAGAATTTACCTATACCATCCTACAAGCTATTGATTTTTTGCAACTTTACAAAAATTATGGTTGCACTATTCAATTAGGAGGTAGCGATCAATGGGGAAATTTGGTTAGCGGAACCGATCTGATCCGTAAGGTATGTGGACCTGAAACCAAGGTTTATGGCATAACATCACCATTATTAACAAAAAGCGATGGCGGTAAGTTTGGTAAGACGGAAACAGGAACGGTTTGGTTAAGCCCTGAGCGTACTAGCGCTTATGAATTTTATCAGTTTTGGGTTAATACCAGCGATGCTGATATCATCAATTATATGAAACGTTTAAGCTTTATGAGCTTAGATGATATTTATGCATTTGAAGAAAAAGTAAAAACTTGTCCGGAAAAACGAGAAGCTCAAAAAGCTTTTGCGGCTGAGATGACAAAATTGGTTCATGGCGAAGCAGCTTTAGAAGATGCTTTAAAGATCACCGAAACTTTCTTTAAGGGAAACATCAATGATCTAACGCCATCTCAGCTAAAAGCAGGATTGGCAAATGCTAAAAAATTTAAGGTAAATGATGGTGATTTGCTGATAGATTGCTTGGTTAATGGCCACATTTGCAGCAGTAAACGAGAAGCTAGAGATCTAATAAGTCAAGGATCGATCCAAGTAAATGGCCAAAAACAAAATAGTCTTGAGTATAAGCTGAGCAAAGAAGCAGCATATGATAATGAATTCAGCATTATCAAAAAAGGTAAGAAGAACTACTTTGTCTGTGAGTTTTAGTGCTATGAAAAATAGCACTTTTTTGTTATAATCTTTTGTGAGGTGAATTAACTATGGTAAAAAAAATCTTAATTCTTTTACTTATAGTTTTTCTGAGTGGATGTTCAGGAATAAATAAGCAGAATTCAACGTCGCAGGAATATACATATCAAGCATATTATACGGCAATAAAAGAGAATTCTAAATATGTTGCTGGCAGCAATTATTTTGATATAAGTGCGGAAATGAGCGAGCTTCCAGATGGGAATTATCTATATTATGTTTTTATTGATAATCCTAATATTGCTATGTTCAATATCAAGGCAATGGTCATGGAAAATAACTATACTTTAAGCTCTAATGATGGCATTGTTTTGCCAACGGTAGGAATTTTTGATAATACTTCGGTAAATATGGTTCCATTTCAGATCAATACAGATCTAGGGTTTCAAAAAGGTATCGTTCTTAGTGGCGAAGCTAGCAGCGAAAATGTCATTTTAGATTTGATCGTTACGTGGGATAATAGAGATAAAAGTAAATCTTTCCGTGAATTTTATCAATTAGAGCTGAATATGGAAGGATTTTCATTTGTCGATACTGTTTCTCAGTCTAATAATGAAGGTGCATGATGAGCAACAAACGTAAACAGTCATTTATTGCCGGGGCTTTGACTAGTTCCGCTGGCATCTTCATCTCAAAGGCTTTAGGATTATTATATATCGTTCCTTTCACAGCCATGGCGGGTGAGACCAACATGGTTTTTTATAGTAAGACCTATACCTATTATGATTTATTATTACAAGTTTGCAGCGCTGGAATACCGTTTGCGGTAGCAGCTTTAGTAGCAAAATATGCTGATCGCGAAGATTATAAAACGGTTGTTTTGATACGAAAGTTATCGACATCGATCCTATTGACCAGTGGTTTTGTGATGGCTGTATTGTTTGCATTATTATCGCAGCCTTTATCTTCTTTGATCCTTGGGCCTAATAGCACGCCCAATGATATTGCAACTCAGCGAAATTTATTTATGATCTTATCCGTTGCCATTTTCTTAGTGCCTTTTTTAAGCAGTTTTAGAGGCTTTTATCAAGGCTTGA
>CASGCC010000122.1 GCA_949299585.1 uncultured Bacillota bacterium
GTTACTCCATCATTCCCTTCATCTCCCAAACAGTTCTTTACTGTTTTAATTTGTTTAAAACAGCACGCCTAACCTTTTCAGTTAGAAACGTGTCGCACCAGCATCATAGTCTCCAGCAATAAATACCTTTTCCTTTTTTTCCTTGGCTTGCATGATGCGCTTGCAAGCTTGCAAAAGTGATGGCGCATCATTTTCTTGATAGCGATCTTGTGGATGCAATACCTGTTGGATCTGCCAATCTTCCAAATGATTATAGATCAGGATCTTAGCGATCATCTCATTGACATGATAGCGCTGTTGGATCAATGATCCGTCAAAATCTATTACCTTATATTTCATGCTTCGCAATGATCAGCTCCTTAAATTTACGACCTTTTTCTTCAAAGTTCTTAAAATGATCATAGCTGGCTGCTGCTGGTGACAACAAACAGATACCTTCTTTAGTTAGCTTGATAGCTAGATCGCAGGCTTCATCAAGATCTTTGACCAAATGACATTTGTCAATCGCCTTGCTTTGCGCCATTTCCTTATAGATCCTAGCGCCGCTTTCATACATCAAGATGATGTTTTCCACTTCAGCATCCGCTAAAAAAGCTTCTAATTTATGATAATCAATGCCTCGATCCAAACCGCCGATCAAAACGGTCTTAACATTTTTTAAAGATCTGATTGCTTGGATACAAGCTTCATTGATCGTTGAAATCGCATCATCGACATATGTTACGCCATTAAAGGTACCGATGACTTCCAAGCGATGCGCCAATGATTTAAAAGCGGCGATAGCTTGTAGGATAGTTTCATCATCAACACCATATAGCTTAGCAATATAAGCAGCGATCGCCATATTATAGTAATTATGATCACCGATCAAACTAGTATTCGAAACGGTTAAATGATGAGCGCCAAAATATAAATGTTCATGTTCATTATAGATATCCTTGCCCAAAAGCAAGGTCTTAGCTTTAGGTTTATAAGCGATATCCTTATTGATCAAAGCGATATCTTCAGCACTCTGATAGCGAACACAATTGATCTTGGTCGCATAATAGTTTTCAAAGGTATGATAATGATCAAGATGCTCTTCAAAGATATTTAAGATCACGGCAATATGCGGACTATCCTTCGCAAATTCCAATTGATGGCATCCCAGTTCAAAAACGATCTTGCTGTTAGGATCGATTTGTTCTAATACTTCAAAGCATGGCAAACCGATATTTCCAACCAAAAAAGTATTTTCATCATGGGCTTTAAGGATCTCATAGGTAAGGGTCGAAGTCGTGCTTTTTCCTTTGGTACCCGTAATACCAATGATCTGATCTTTAAAATACTTCAAAAACAAAGGAGCTTGGCCACTAATGTTTGGATGATCATCACAAACGATGCCTGGAGCCTTCATGATCAGATCATAATCATCAAAATTTAGTTCATCTTGCTTGACGATGACGCTATCTGGATAATTTTCGGCATGGATATTTTGATCACATAGGTACAATTGTTGATCAGGCAAAAGTTTTTTGATCGTATCATAGGTCGATATTCCTTCTTTGCCCAAGCCCCAGATCAAGATCTTTTTATCTTTAAATGCTGGTAATAAACGTTCGATCATGCAATTGCCCCCTTTGCCTTAAGAATTTGTAAGAAATGATCGGGTATCATATGCTGAGGATTATAAAAATTAGCATAATCATCCTTGTCTTTATAGATCACATAGTTTGGACTTTCCATATAGTGCCGATATAATAGCGGAATATCCTGACGTTTTTTGATGGCTAAACAAATAGCTGTATTTACTTCATCACGGGTACCGACACATTCAAAAGGTTTATTCTCATCAATACCGCATAATTCATCAAAGATCTTTAATAAGCTTTCTTTTTGTAAAAGATCTTCATGGAAGATATCATCTAGTTCCTTATCGTTTAAATGCGCACTTAACATGATGTAAACAAAAAGACATTTTGCGCAATTATTGCACCATATTTCTTGTTTGCTGCCCACGTTACAGCTTTTAAAAGTCATATGATATGCTTTCAGCTTAGCAAAATAACGCGTAATCTGCATTTCGCTCATGCAGCGTAATAAAGAAAAATAAGTAATCTTAGGATCAAGATAACGTTCGACAAAGTTTTTAAAATCTAGCTCAAATTCATAACTTTTAGAATATTGATGATTGACATCTTCCCCTTTGATCGTCGATTCGTTGGCGCTTGCTTCATTAGATAAACAAATATACTGTTTTTGATAGATCAAGGCAATAAAATAACTTGCAAATGCTACCATCGCACTAAAAGGAGTATGACCATTCAAAAAGCCTTGTTTATTTAGCTCTAGCATCCTAGGATCCAAGGTCCTTTGCGGATTTATCAGCTTATCATTATCATAGCCGGCTTTGATGGCGCTATGCAAAGCGCTTTGCACCTTATTGATGACCAAAGCATGGTTATCTTCATATTCTTTACTTAGCAGATCCAAGGTTACAAAAGAATCCTTCCCGCCCCCAACACAGATAATGTTGCCTTTCACTGACAAATCATATGTTTTTAAATTGTTGATCCGTTGTGCATCTGCTTTGATGTTCATAAATGTTGTCATCTCAGCATCAATGCCATTGACATAGAAAAATTCTCCTAGGCCTTTAAAATATAATTTTTTAAACCAAGCGATCTGATAGTCATCCAAGGCATGACAAGCAATGATGACCAGCGGGCTACAGGTTATCTTCCAATAGCTGATCAATTCAACCATTCCAAGATAAAAAGCCGCATCATCTACCTGTTGATAATTGCCAAACATTTGGTCAGCTCTTTTTTTCAATGTAAAGGTTGGAGCAAAATGTTCCAAGCCTACGATCTCAAAATCAAAAGTAAGTTTTATCGTTGTTTCATCTTCAGATATCTTATAATCATGATATATGAAAGTTGGATATTTTTCCCTTAAGCTAGTAAAATCCATAGTTCACCTCAAACACGATAATTATAGCATATTTGCTAAAAATATCTTATACTATTAATGTTTAATTAAGGAGATGAAATAAGATGGAATATATTATTGTAGCTCTTGGTGCCTATCTTTTCGGTTCTATCCCTTGGGCGTTAATCATTGGTAAAGTGTTCTATCATACCGATATTCGTACTCAAGGATCTGGCAATCTAGGCGGAACCAATGCCGGCAGGGTCTTAGGTAAAAAAGCTGGGGTCAGCGTGACGATCTTAGATGGTTTAAAAGCTTTCTTTGTCGTCATGTTCTGCTATTTCTTGGCTCCAAATACCTGCATCCTTGGCGGTTTAGCCTGCTGTGTAGGACATTGCTTCCCGATCTTTGCCAATTTTCGCGGCGGTAAGGCTGTCGCAACCACGATGGGATATTTCTTGGCAGTAAGCCTATTCATTACCCATCATGTCTTTTGGCAATTTATCTTTTTGGTGATCTGCTTCTTTGTCATCTTATATCTTTGCAAGATGGTCAGTGTTTCAAGCATCCTAACGATCTTGATCGGCGTGATCATCACCTTTATAATACAAGATGATCTTAGCTTATCACTGTCATTTTTGATCCTATGGATCTTTGTTACCTATCGCCATAAAGAAAATATCAAGCGCGTTTTAAATCATGAAGAAAAGAAAATAACTTGGATGTAAAAATAACGGTGACATTTCTCACCGTTATTTTTTATCCTAATTTTGTTAAGAACATTCGTGCCATATTTTTGCTTATACGTTGTTTATCGTATATTTGCTTTGCTCAAGTGCGATACCACTAAACGATAGCTTCCTACACATAACTTTAAAGATCAATTATGACCAAAACATTCCCTATCCACTTCTATTGTTATATTTTCTTCATCAATTTTCTCTCCACATTCTGGACATTGATAAAAATTCACATAATCTTGATACCATACCCTATCTGTACCAAAGGTATAATGTTTGCATCCTTCGCTTTTACTATGTGGATTTCCTATTTTCTCTTCATAGTATACTGTCTTAGCTCCATCTTCTTCACAAAGCGGTGCATTTTCATTTTTATCAACAGTTTGTTGTTTATTAGCGACCTCTTTTTTCATTTCTGTAAAGAAATCGGTGATCTTAATCCCAAAATCCTCTAGTAAAGAATTGGTATATTCCAATGCACTATCAGCTTGATATGATGCACTATCATCGCCATCAATAACTTTGATCTTATTATCTTCATAGATATACAATTTAAATCCATTATCTTTATTTTCAAGGATCGTCAACAAACCATCAGTACCACTGATATCATCAATCTTTGTATACTTGGTATTTGTTAATTCTTGGATCATTTCATCATATTGCGGTAACATCCATTCTTCGTATTGCTCAACTTCAGCATAATATGTTTCTTCATCAAGCAGTTCTTGATTATCGGCTTTGGTAACATCTTCGAAACTTTCGCTTGTGATAGCAAATTCTGTAAATTTAGAACCACTATAAACACCATTTGCATAGTTTCCCGCAATATTAGGATTGCTAGATGACAGATTGGTATCTATTTGTGCCAAGGTTATTTTTTGAGCCGTACATCCGCTTAATATTAAAATGATGCTAATTAAAATTATTATTTTTTTCATTGTTATTTTATTGAAATATTCAGATTACTATTAAAAAAGTAATGTAATTATTTCACTTCTCCTTTCTTCCTAAACTGCTTGATATCACCTCATGATGGGATAAAATTGAATGATTAACATATATTTGCAGTTATTTATTACTGATTTAATTTGGCACAATTGTATTTCTTATCACAAATGTAAATCATCTCCGTTTTTATACCGAGCTTTCATAAAATATATCCTCTTTTCTTTGTTATCAATATCATAGCAAATTACTGCTTTATTTTACAAGATAGCAAAACAACTGTTTTTAAGGAGTTAAATAAATCATTTTTTGGTAAATTTAGGTATTTTCTATAATCATTATTATTTATTCATATGTGGGTAAGATCCATTATTAATATCATGAAAAG
>CASGCC010000123.1 GCA_949299585.1 uncultured Bacillota bacterium
TTATCAACCGAGCAAAAGAAAACACCAAAAGACGCATGGATTCAGAGCCCGCATGAGCACCGTAGGAGGACGCAAGGTCCTAGCTAGACGTCGTGCTAAAGGCAGAAAGACATTGTCAGCATAAAAAAGTCACCATGTGGTGACTTTTTTTACAACTATTATGGATAAACCACATCGAATAAAAAAGAACGAAGAATTCCAGCAGATCATCAAGCTCAAGAAAGCTATCAGCAATTCCATCTTCGTCATATATTATGACGATAAGAAAGAAGCTGAAGCCCGCGCTGGTATTTCCGTTTCCAAAAAAATGGGCAATGCGGTTGAAAGAAATAAAATTAAAAGACAATTACGGATGATGATCAAAGAAACCATCAGCCTTAAAGAATATCCTTTAGATATCATCGTAATTACCAAAAAACATTTTTTAGATAATAGCTATGCTGATAATAAAAAAATGTTGGAAAAACTACTTAAAAAAGTTACAATTATATAGTGTATAAAAAATAGGAGAATATTAATGAAAACAAATCGCAAAAAGCTTTTGATCCTACTGTTGGTCATTGGTGCTTTATTCTTATTAAGCGGCTGTACTGCTCCAACCGATGAAAATGGTAAGATCGTTCAAATTACTACGGATACGACCTTCAGTCAGATCTTTGAATCAGAAAGTTGGTTCAACGCTTTATTCGTATATCCGCTAGCTCAAGCTATCAACTATCTAACACCTAAGATCGGTGTTGCCGGCGGTATCGCAACGGTTACTTTCGTTGTTCAGGCTGTCGTATTGTTATTAACGCTAAAATCAACCGTAGCTACCCAGCAAATGCAGATGCTGCAGCCAGAAATGAACCGCATCCAAAAGAAATATGAAGGCAAGACCGATGATGCCAGCAAGATGCGTCAAGCTCAGGAAATGCAAAATCTGTACAAAAAGTACAATATCAATCCATTAGGAACCATTTTAACAGCATTCATCCAATTTCCGATCATCATCGCTATCTATCAATCAGTACAAAGATCAGCTGCTGTAGCAACCGGAAGCATGAATATCTTCGGTAATGTCATTCACTTTGAAATGACGCCTTGGGAAGGAATCATGAGCGGACAATTTACTTATCTGGTCGTCTTCTTGATCATGGCAGTATTATATTTCTTATCAATGCAGATCCCTATGCTTATCACGAAGCAAAAGGCTAAAAAAGAAGCTGAAAAACATCATCGTAAACCAGAAGATACCAAAAATCCAATGGGCAACATGATGTATTATATGATGATCCCTATCTTGGTATTATCGATCATGTGGCCTACTGGCATGACCATTTACTGGATCATCAGCTCATTGGTTATCATCTTGAGAACATTGCTTGTTCAATATGTATTCATCGATAAATTACAAAACAAAGATAAGGCAGGTAAATAAGATGTTAAAAACTTATACCGCAAAAAATTTAGAAGATGTCATCAAAGAAGCAGCAACTGATAAAGGTTGTACTACGGAAGAACTAACTTATAAAGTATTAGAAGAAAAGAAAGGTATCTTAGGCATTGGTGCCAGCGTAACCATCGAAGCTTATTGCTTAAACGATGTCAAAGAATTCTTATTTGAATATCTAGGAAATTTCTTTACCGGTATCAATGTTGAATGTGCTGTAGAAATTTTCCAAAAAGAAGATACTTTTACCATCGTCTTAGATGCCGAAAACAACGCTGTTTTGATCGGTAAGAATGGCAAGACCTTACAAGCCATCAATACCGTTGTCAAAGCTGCTGTAAACGCTGAATTTAAACGTAAATTCAAGGTACTTATCGATATCAACAATTATAAACAAGAACGCTATGCTAAACTAAAACATATGGCTAGCCGCATTGCAAAGACCGTTGTAAGAACCAAGGTCGATGCATCGCTTGATCCAATGTCAAACGATGAAAGAAAGGTCATCCACCAAGCTTTAACTAACTTCAAACATGTAAGGACCGAAAGCGAAGGGGAAGGAACTCATCGTCATTTGATCATCAAATACAGCGAAGAAGAATAATTATCAAAGTGAATATCTAAATCAAGATATTCACTTTTTTATACAAAAATGAATCACCTTTTTGCTTGGTGATTCAAATTTTTATTATTTTGCTTTAATGATCTTATCTTTTCCATACAATATGATACAAATTATCATCAATATGCCTTCAACGACCGGTTGTGCCGCGATGACCCCTTGCAAACCACCCATGCGATTTAAGATCATGACCGCTGGAATAAATAACACGGCATTACGCATGATGGTAATAGATAGCGATTGCAATGCCTTTCCTAAAGCTTGGAAATAACTAGTTACCATATTGATGATACCTAATGCTGGCGCACTTAAGCATAAGATCCTTAAAAAGCTGCTGGTTTGCATTATTAGATCATCTTGATGAAGGAAGATCATCGATAGCTGCGGACCAAAAAATAAGAAAGATAACATGAAGAAAACGCCTAATATTACTCCATATATCATTGATAAGCGCATGATAGATCCCATCCGCTGCTGATTACCTGCGCCAAACCAATAACCGATCAATGGTGCAACCCCTTGTGATAAACCAACCGATAACATGATCGGAACCATATCGATCTTATAAGCGATACCGTATGAAGCAACGGCATCGGAACCATATATCGCGATATAATTATTTAAGACGATATTAGCAACGCTCATCAATACCGTGATCAATGCTCCAGGTATACCGATCTTTACCACATCTTTTATCATGTTTATTTCTATATTAAATGAAGAAGGCGCTAGATCAAATAATGGATCAGCATTTTTATTTTTTTTGATCAAACATAGCAAATAATATAATGATGATATTACAAAGCCAAGCGAAGTTGCTGCAGCGGCACCAGCTGCACCCCAACCAAAAATATTGATAAAAAGAAAATCTAAGATGATATTGGTACCGTTGCCTATCATCAATCCCAAAGTTCCTTCTTTGATCAAGCCAGTTGATCTAAACAAATGAATAAGACCATTAGATAACATGATAAATGGTGTTCCGATAAAGATATATAACAAATAATCAGCCGTATATCCCATATTTACTTCATCTGCACCAATCATCATCACGATCCTTGGTAAAAACAACAAACCAATGATCATAACGATAACTCCTGCCAAGATCATGGCATAGGTACAAAAATTCAAGGTCGAAGCTGCTTGTTTTTTTTCTTCTTTTCCTAATAATCTTGCAATAACGCTGCTACCACCCATTCCAAAGATACATGCGATCGACATGATGATCAACAATATCGGCGTACATAAGGTTACAGCAGCGATCATTGCTGGTTCTTTGGTCAATGAAACAAAAAAAGTATCAGCCATATTATATATCAAGGTCGTTAACTGCCCTAACATTGCTGGCAATCCCACCATCAAAACAGCTTTTGATAAATTTTTTTCTTCAAAAACATTGCTCATAATTTTATCCTCCTTGCAAACATGCGGATTATATCTTAAAATAAAAATAATTTCCAAGACATATGTCCTGTTAGGAGCAACAATGAAAAAAATATATGATCAAACAATCATCAATGATTTCATCAATAAATCACGATATCATGACATCTTACAGCAATTACCGGTAGAAATCGTCCTTTTTCAATATGAAAAACAAGAATTTTATGCTTAACGATTTCGATGAAAACGTACAGAAGGATATTAAAAGTATTACCCCTTCTTCTCCTCGGTTGATTCTTGACGAGAATCAGGATACCATCGGCGTGGTTATGAGTCCGGAGCAGTATGCGTCCATGTGTGACCAGCTCGTGTTCTGTAAGTCCCTGGCTCTTGCCGTGAAGCGCTTGACCGGCGAGTCTGACCTGGACAAGCTGAGCATGCCGGAGTTTTTAGAAACCTGTAAGCTCGACGATTCTTTTTTGGCCGCTGAATGCAGACAATAATCAACTGGGTGTTTCTGTGAGTATTATCATTCATTACCATGCGGTGGTGCATTCCTGTGAAAGAGTGGACCCGCTGTCTATTTTGCGCCAAAACACGTTCAAATAGTTGCCATCCGATATTAAATCGGGTGGCATTTTTTGTTTTGTGTATGTAACTTTGTTTTGCT
The DNA here is from genome assembly GCA_949299585.1 of uncultured Bacillota bacterium. Taxonomy (GTDB): domain Bacteria; phylum Bacillota_I; class Bacilli_A; order Erysipelotrichales; family Erysipelotrichaceae; genus JALEVB01. The sequence goes on from CASGCC010000123.1 coordinate 4,108, forward strand.
TGCTGAAAGGGGTTCCGATAATAGGCCACCTGTGCCGGCTATTGTTTTTCTAACAAAAGTAAATATCATAGATATCGTAAAACTCATGGATTTACTCTCTTCCGGGACGCAGGACGGCTTGCCGTTGCGTTAAACTCCGGCGAGATTATTTGGAAGCTCTTTTTGCGCAAAAGGGGTTTCTGAGCAAATTCATGTTATGTGCGCACCATAAAACAAATAGGTCGACGCTACTTGGAATTTGCACTTTGTGCAGGTGTTTCAAGCAGCGTCTTTTTTGTTTTGTGGATAAATTGCTCGTCCAAACAATGGAATCCACCATATCAAATCCTACAACAGTGGGGGGAAAGGAGACATCAACATGTATAACGAAAATGTTTTTGCGAAACTCATCGCTCTGGGAATGGATACGGGTCTGGTACTGTGCCTGCCGCTTTTGCTGGTCGGTATTGCGTTGCTTATCGGCAGCATTGCCTACGTCCGCGCTCATGACCAGAAAACGTCGACTTTCATTTCCGTCTTTTTGGGAGAGTGGGTCTACTTCGTTATTTTGGTATGTGCCAAACAGGTCATTATGAGCCTGTAAGGTTGTAAACTAACACAAAAAAAAGGGAGTATCTAAACATGAAAAGCATTTACCATAACCGTGACAAGAAAATCGACGAAATCTGGACAAGCCGTGGCAAGGTGTTTGGCAGCTGGTTGGTCGCCATTACGGAATTTGCTGATTCCGTGACCCCTGACTCTCCGGAGTGCTGCATCACCACCCGCTATCTCTCGTCGATAGTCCGGAACATGACGGGATTCCACCCCAAGGACATAATAAACGTCCACTGCGTGCAGGAAATCAAGATGCTGCTCTCCACGACCGACAAG
>CASGCC010000124.1:0-3603 GCA_949299585.1 uncultured Bacillota bacterium
GTGTAATATGCAATGCTTTTGCAGCTCCTGATATACTTTCTTCTCTGGCAATCGCTAAAAAATACTCTAAGACCCGAATTTCCATTAATGCTATCCTCCTTATCAAACACGTTTATTTTAAAATTTATTATATAAACAAATTTATAATATAAAAAGCATGGCAACTACCACGCTTAAATAAAATCGTCATAATTACGATTTAACCACCATCTTTTTACTATAACATGAATTTTCGCTAAATCCATTTCTAAGATATGACCAATTTCTTTTTTTAGTTGTACTTCATTTAAATTAGTTTCGGCAATAAATCCATCTTTATCTTTTTCAAAGCGAGCCATTTTTTTAAAACGTTCATCATTAGATAAATCAACGTAATATCCATCATCAAAACTAACTAATAATACATAATATTTTGGTCGATGTGATCTTTTTCTTAAAAATATTATTAATATAATTAATAAAACAACAACAATAACGATTCCAATAATTAGATTTATTCCCATTTTCGACCCTCCATTAAAAACAACTAAATATTAAGTTGTTTATCTTTACTTATTTCATTATAACATATAAAATCTCGTAGAACTATTTTAATCTACGAGATTTTTGTTATTTTGCAACTGCTTGTTTATGACGTTGTTCCATCTCACGTTTTACTAATGTATTTTCATAATTATCAATTTTATGTTTTAAATAAGCAATTATATCTTCTAATTCACTTACTTGTGCTTCTAAATTACCAAGCTGTTCAATCATTATTTCTTTACGTCTAGCAATAGTATGCTCACCCTCATTAAATAAATCGACATATAACTTTATCTGTTCTATTGTCATTCCCGCTTTTCGCATACATTTGATAAAATTAATCCGACGGAAATCAGCTTCTTGATAATCACGATGTCCACTAGCATTTTTAGAAACAGGATTCATTAAACCAATTTTTTCATAATATCTTAATGTTGTCGAACTTATATCAAATTTCTTACTTACTTCTGCAATTGTCATTAAACTCACCTCATAAATATATTATAAAACACTTTTAAATAGTGAGCAATTTAAAGATTATAATTATTTACCTACTCTTTTAGCATTTGGTGAATCAAGATCCCAGCGCTCAGCTTTTAGTTCCATCTTATCTAACATTTCATTAATTTCCATTAATTCCTGTGCTGTTAATTTTATATTAGTAGCTTCGATATTTTCTTTGATTCGACTTAATTTACGACTACCAGGAATAGGTACGATCCATGGTGCCTTTGCCATCACCCATGCTAAAGCAATTTGAGCTGGTGTAGCATTTTTCTTAGCAGCAATAGATTTTATCAAATCAAGTAAAACCTGGTTTGCCTTCATATTTTCTGGTTTGAATCTTGGTTGTTTACTACGAGTATCGTTAGCTGGGAATCTTTGATTAACATCAACTGTACCTGTTAAAAATCCTTTTCCTAATGGAGCAAAAGGAACAAAACCGATGTTTAATTCTTCTAATGTTTTTAATAAACCATTTCTTTCAGGGTCTCTAAACATCATCGAATATTCACTTTCAACAACTGTTAATGGACAAATTGCATGTGCTTTTTTAATTGTTTCGTTTCCAGCTTCACTTAATCCCCAATGTTTAATCTTACCTTCAGCCATTAATTCTTTCATTGTCTTAGCAACAACTTCAATTGGGGTATTAGGATCAACACGATGCAAATAATATAAATCAACATATTCTGTTTTTAATCTTTTCAATGAATTTGCTAAAGAATCTCTAATTACTTCTGGACGGGCATCTAAGACCTGTTGACCGTTAACAACCTTTATACCGCATTTTGTTGCTATTTGATAACTATCACGAGGATAGATACTTAAAGCTTCTCCTAATAAATCTTCGTTATATAATTTATTACCTTGGCTATCAATTCCTTGATAACATTCTGCTGTATCAAACATTGTAATTCCTTCTTGATAAGCTTTTCTAATTACTTCGATCATTTCTTTTAAAACCAGCATGGCTTCTTCATAGCTATAATCTTCGAACAAGACCTGAGAGTGGCTGATAGAATTGCTTTTAGGACGGTAGCGCTTGATGTCTTGGATCGTGGTAGGTTCAACGCCCCAGGCATGATCGATCATATATTCGGCATTGATGCCAAATTCTTTATATAAGATATTTTCGGGATAGTGCGCCAGATCATACATGTCTTTGATGCCAAGCTTATGCAAGCGAGCTGCGATGCCCTGACCGATATGCCAAAAATCAGTAAGCGGCTGATGGTGCCATAAGGTTGCTTTATAGATATCTTCATCTAAGAATGCTAAGTTATCTTTGGTGTGTTTAGCACTGATATCCAAGGCTAATTTGGTTAGATAAAGATTGGTACCAATACCGGCGGCCGCGGTTATGCCGATGCTTTCTTTGACATCGTTGATGATCTTCTTAGCTAATTCTTTTGGACTTAATTGATAAAGATGCAGATAGCTGGTAATATCAAGGAAGCATTCATCGATGGAATAAACATGGATATCAGCGGCACTGACATATTTTAGATAGATGCCATATATCTTGGCCGAATATTCCATATATTTTTTCATTCGTGGCTTAGCGATGATATAATCGATAGAATCAGGAATTTCAAATAGACGGCAGCGGTTCTTGATGCCTTGAGCCTTTAATTTTGGGGATATGGCCAAACAAATGGCACCTTTGCCTCTTGAAGGATCTGCTACAACAAGATCAACCTTAAAGGGATCAAGCCCGCGCTCTACGCATTCAACCGAGGCATAGAAGGTCTTGAGGTCGATGCATAAATATCTTTTATCTTCCATAAGTTCATGCTCCTTTAGGCATATTATATGCTAAAAAGTTTCTTAAAACAACCAAAATAAGAAACATTTATCGAAATAATTTTAAATATTTCTTTTTTTAGCTGTATATGCTATAATTTAGGAAACTGGAGCAAACAATATGGATCTAAGGATAATTTTACAAACATACAAAGATAAAAGCGGCTATAATAACGAGATGCTTGCCGAAAGATTAGGAGTAACCAAGTCCGCAGTTTCTAAATGGCTTTCTGGGCATGTGAAAAAAGTTAAGCCGGAAACGATGGATAAGATCAGCGAGCTGGTTGGCTATGATATTGCACCAATCTTAAAAGGGCATGTCGTTAGCTTTAAAAAACCGATCTTAGGTTATGTCAAAGCGGGCTATGATCTTTTTCGTGAGCAGCAATATCTTGGTTATGAGGAAGTAAATGCTAACGAGAATATGCAAGGCGATTATTTTTTACAGGTCGTTGGTGATTCGATGATCGGTGATGGTATCATGGATGGCTCACTAGCTTTTGTCAAACAATGTACACAGGTAGCAAATAACAGCATTGCCGTAGTGGCGATCGGTGATGATGAAGTTACGATCAAAAGGGTCATTCAAAGACCAGAGGTGTTTATCCTAGAGGCTTCTAATCCAAATGTCAAAGCTCGATACTTTACTTATGAAGAAGTTGAAAATTTGCCGGTAAAGATAATTGGCAAGGTTTTGTATGTAAAAACAAACTTTGGCTGATCATAACAAAACTATGCTGATATGAAAACCTTTTCAATTTAAACTTGAAT
>CASGCC010000124.1:3630-8590 GCA_949299585.1 uncultured Bacillota bacterium
CGTTAAAATATCACTATACAAAGATATGGTTCTCGGGAGGATGATTAAAAAATGAAACAAATTTCTGTATTAGTAATAGACCCAGTAGGATTACATGCTCGTCCAGCTACTGTCGCTGTTAATGCTGCTAGCAAATTCAAGAGCGAAGTAAAAGTTGCATTCAAAGGCAGAACTGTTAACATGAAATCAATCATGGGTGTTATGTCTTTAGGAATTCCTACACAATCTGATATCACTATCACTTGTGAAGGTGAAGACGAAGAAGTTGCTATTAATACAATTGAAGAAGTTCTTCGTGCACAAAAAGTAATTGCATAACAAAAATTAATTTGGCAGGAAGATAGGCTTCCTGTCTTTTTTTAGCTAAATTTTAGGGAGAAAATCATGGAAATAAAAGATAATTATCAAAGATGGTTAAACCATCCAAATTTGGATGCTGATCTGAAAAAAGAATTAGAAGCAATGGATGAAAAGCAGATCAATGATGCTTTTTATACCAATGTTGAATTTGGAACCGCGGGAATGCGTGGTGTTTTAGGAGCAGGAACGAACCGTATCAATATTCACACGATCAGAAAAGCAAACGAAGGTTTCGCAAAATATATCATGGATAACGGTAAGGAAGCATGTGATGCTGGTGTGGCAATTGGCTATGATAATCGTCATATGTCTAAAGAATTTGCTTTTGATAGCGCAAAGGTCTTAGCTAGTCATAATATTCGTTGCTATGTTTTTGAAAGCTTGCGTCCAACGCCAGAATTGAGCTTTGCGGTAAGAGAGCTAAAATGCTTTGGCGGTATCATGATCACCGCTAGCCATAATCCAAAAGAATATAACGGCTATAAGCTATATGATGATAAAGGATGTCAGTTGGTACCTCATCTAGCTGCTAAGGTCGTAGATAATGTCAATGCGATCAAAGATGAATTAGCGATCAATCCAGTATTGACCCCTGAGCAGGAATCCTTGATCACCGTTATCGGCAAAGATATCGATGAGAAATATTATGCCAAGGTCTTGAGCATTCAATTGAACCCAAATGTTGACAAAACAAAGGTTAAATTTGTCTTTTCACCAGAGCATGGAACCAGTGCGATTCCGGTAAAAACATTATTTGAAAGAGTAGGATATCAATTGATCTGCGTGGAAGAACAAATGACCCCAGATCCTGATTTCTCTAATACGCCAACACCTAATCCAGAAGAAAGAAAAGCATATGATCTTGCTTTGGAATACGCTAAAAAATATGATGCTAATGTAATCTTGGTATGTGATCCTGATGCTGATAGGATGGGGGTTGCGGTCAAGGATAAAGATGAGCTGCATGTATTGACCGGCAATCAATCAGGTGCGGTATTGATCGAGTATATCTTCTCGCAGTTGAAAAAACAAGGTAAAATGCCAGCAAATGCGGTTATGTTCAATACGGTAGTAACTGGTGACCTAGGGGAAAAGATCGCTGATAGTTATGGCGTAGAAACCGAAAAGACCCTAACAGGTTTCAAGTTCATCGGAGAAAAGGTTGCTAAGTATGAAGTTAATCATGAAAAAGCGTATGTTTTCGGTTATGAAGAAAGCTATGGCTCTTTGATCAGTCCGTTTGTTCGTGATAAAGATGCTCCACAAGCATGTTTGATGTTGGCAGAAGCTGCCTGCTATTACAATGAACAAGGTAAGACCTTATGGGATGTCTTGAATGAATTGTACGCTAAATTAGGTTATTATGATGAATCGCAAACTTCTATCTCTTTAGCAGGCGAAGAAGGTGCTAAAAAGATCAAAGCCATTATCGCTAAGCTACGTGCTGATCGCTTGACTACAATTGCTGATGCTAAGGTTGTCGCATGGGAAGATTATGGTACATGCGAAAAGATGAAAGATGGCAAGTTGGAAGAATTAACAGGCTTTACCAAGAGCGAAGTGCTTAAATATTATCTTGATGATGGTTCTTGGATCGCAATCAGACCTAGCGGAACCGAACCTAAGATGAAGATCTACTATTGTGTCAAAGGTACTTCAACGGCTGATGCCAAAGCTAAGGCTGCTGTTTACCAACAAGCGATGAAAGAAATTACAGCTTAAAAAAATGGATCATTTTGATCCATTTTTTTGTCCCATTCTTTTTTTAAGATTGCATATTGCATGGTATTTTCATAAATTGGGGTTCCATCTTCTGCTTTGATGAAAATGATAAATTCTTTGAAAAGTCCTTCTTGGCGCATGCCTAATTTATGACATAATTTTTGTGAGGCGATGTTGTCTTCTTCAACATAGGCGTAGATGCGACGAATATTTTTTTGCTTGAATAGAAAATCCATATAAGCATAGGCTGCTTCATAAGCGTAGCCTTTTTTGCCATGTTCAGCCAGCAAATTCCAACAGATACCGAAGGTATCATCTTCGCGTTCTCCGAAAAGATGGCCGATAAATTCATCATTTTCTTTAAGGTATATCGCTAATTCTAAGTTATCGCTGCAAGCTTGTTTTTTTAGCAATTGATCATAAGCTTCATCGATGTCATGGAGCTTTAAGCTTTGAAAACAATGAACCTGAGGATCTTGGTATAGCTTAAAATAAGCGTTTGCATCTTGCTGGTTAAGCGATCTTAGCTTTAAGCGTGAGGTATAAATATTGATATCGTTCATTTATTTAGCTCCTTTTGCATGATCACGATGGTATATTGTGGTTGGATGGATTCACATCCAGTAGGAAGAAAAGCATTTTTTTGCCAGAATGCTTTGCTTTGATGGTTGGTTTTCACATAGCCAAGGCGGATGTGGGCATATCCGGCTTGCTTGATAAATGCGCTTGCTTCTTGGATGATCTTAGAACCAATGCCTTTGTTTTGCATGTTCTTGGCAACCATGAATAAACCGATAAAAGCTGTTTGCTGATCAGGATAATTGAAGATCAGATCCATGATGGCTATTAAGGTATCATCCAGAAAGAACCCTAGATAATATTTATCATCATAAGTAGTATTAGGCGGTAAGGCCTTAAGATCTTCAGCTATGCTTTGATAGCTGACCATTGGCGGACAATGCTGATAAAACAAGGTGTTTTGTTTAGCTAGTTCTAAGATCACCATGATATCATCAGAAGTCAAAGTTCTTACATGATAACTGTCAGAAAGTTTTTCTATCTGCATGTTATAGTATCTCCTTAATTAAATATGATCAAAGTTTCGAAAGTATAATATTTATCTTGCTTGATGATGTATTTATCCAAAGGCTCAACATCTAAGCTGGCATTGCCTAAGCCGCGGCTATAAAGATCGAGATTAACGATGACGTAGTCTTTTGTACTTAGCTGCGTGAAATGACTAGCTTGTGTTATCTCCATATCGTCGTAACGGGTAACCTGAATGTTCATTGGCTGTAGCATGGTAAAGCTGATATTACCGATATCTAGATAGCGCACATCGCTTTTATAGTTTGAGGTTTGGGGCTTTAAAAATTTGGTATTGAAATATTCATCGATCGTTTCGGTATAAACATTTAGTTTAGCGCTGGTATTGCGATCGGTAAAGTTTTCAAATGGTCCTTTGCCATAGTAACTATAAGTTTCAAGATCATTGCTGAGCTTCATGGTCAAACCGATATTGGCTACTTCACCGATCTTGTTGATGCTTGGAACAAATAGCTTAGAGGTGATCTTTAACTGATTGCCGCTGGTTTCAAATTTAAGTTCAAAAGGAGCCTCTAAGGTTTGGATCGTTCCTTTTAAGGTTAATTTGTTTTCTTGTTGTTTATAGGTGGTGATATCTAGCTTAAGGTCAGCAAGTTCGGGGATAAAAAGCGGATCGTTGTCGACCGGAGCACGATAAAGATCAAATGTTAGATCGCTGATATGTACATCGTGATAAGTGATATCGATGGTGTCATCATAAGTGATCTGGATATCGGATGACCTTCCATTTGTAAATTGGGGATAAGCATATTCATTCATGATATGCTGCTCAAAAGCAATTTCATCTTGTTCGACAAAAGCTTGGATGGTAATGATCAGTTCTTGATCCGTTGAAGGAATGTCGAGATCGATGGTTGTTGATCGTCCTGGATCGATCGTTAGGGCAAAGCTGTCTTGCTGGATGATCTGCTCACCAATTTGGTAAGTAAGGACAAAGGATACATCGCTAAGGTCGCGGGTATGGAAAAGATTGGTGATGGTCAAGCTGCTATCTGTGAATTCAAAATGGATATCTTGGTAGACCTTTTTTACTTCATAACTTTCTGCTTGCCAGCTGCGATCGGCGTTCAATATGCCGTTGCCACAGAAATCACCATCATTTAAAGGCTGTCCCCAGTCATCCCCATAGCCAAAATAATCGTTGGTGAGGATGCTTTGATCGACCATATCCCAGATAAAGCCGCCAACCAAGCCTTCTTCTTGATAATAAAGATCAAAATATTCTTGCAGATTACCAATGGCATTGCCCATGGCATGAGCGAATTCTTGCTGGACAAAAGGAATATCATATTCCTTGTTGGCTTGTTTTACTTGCTCCAATGAGTAGTATTGACTGCTGGCAATATCGACCATGGAAGTTTCACGGCTGTCTTGGGTGCGATTATCCCGCTCGTACATTCTCAAACGGCTAGGATCTTTAGCAAGGATCCAACGGGAATTGTTGTACATGCCGTAGTTATCGTCCAAAGGATATTCTTGATAGGTTGATTCATTACCTAGGGAGTAGATGATGACGGAAGGATGATTTAGATCGCGTTCGACCATGTTCTTGGTTCGGTCTAATAATAAAGGATTAAAGATCGGGTTGTTGGCAGGCATCGATAATACTTGTTCGCCTAGATGGCTTTCGATATTGGCTTCATCGATGACATATAAGCCCAACTCATCCGCAAGATCATAAGTGAGCTTGGCGTTAGGGTAATGAGCCATCCTGAAAGCATTGATATTTAATTGCTTCATCGTAGTTAGATCATAGATTATCTGTTCATCG
>CASGCC010000125.1 GCA_949299585.1 uncultured Bacillota bacterium
GGATCATATCGTTATTAGCATATAAAAAAGTTGTAAAGATCAAACTTTACAACTTTTTTTAAGCTTCTTGCTGCTTGATATTGTTAATTTCTTGATTGATTTCATCAAGTGATTTACCATCGACGGTAACAGCGTAGCGTGCGATGTTGCAGCAGTGATCGCTCATACGCTCTAGATTGCTTAAGATATCACAATAGACGCTGCCAGCAACCCCATTGGTGCAGACCTTTTGGTGCATGCGCTTGAAGTGATTTTGACGCGCTTGATACTCCAAGCCATCCATATAGTTTTCGTCTTCCATCAAAGCGCTATACGAAGCATAATTTTTGGTCCGATAGACTTCTATGGATAGGTTAAGCATATGATCAAACATATCAAACATTTGATTGATATCATCGCGAGCTTCCGCACTGAAATCGCCTTTATCTTCATTGACCATTTCAAAAAATTCTGCTAAGTTCATGCTTAGATCGCCGATACGTTCCAAGTTCTTTACGACCTGAAGATGCAGATTCATATCCGCCATATCTTTTTCGGTCATGTGCGGCATGTTGGAAACGCGTAAGATATAATCGGTTATCTTATGATCCAGCGAGTTGATCAAATTTTCTGATTGCATCAAGATTTCTTTATCTTCGCCATTAGAACGGTTATTAAAGAAGTCCTTGGTGTCTTTTACATTGTGCTCTACCACGGTGCTCATCTTAAGGATAGCTTTTTCAGCAACATTCAATGATACGCTTGGCACCGCACTATCTTGGATCGTTTCTAACTCATCGATATTAATTTCGATCCTTTCTGGTTCGTTGCCAGGAATGATCTTACGTACCAAAACGCATAACTGCTTTAAGAATGGCAATAACAATAAAGTAGTAGTAACGTTGAAGATGATATGGGTAACTGCGATCTGCATCATTGGCTGCAAATTAAATTGCTGCGTTATCCATAAGATCAGATTTGCATAAGGATATAATAATAGCATACCTACGATCGTTCCGATGATATTAAAGATCGTATGTAAGCCAGCAGTTCGTCTAGCAGGTAATGATCCGCCCAATGCTGCTAAGATACCAGTTACCGTTGTACCAATATTGCTGCCAAAAACAAATGGCAATACCGCGATAAATGGAACTGCGCCTGATTCATAGATCTTTTGGATAACACCGATCGCCGCAGATGAGCTTTGGATCAATGCGGTCATCACGGTTCCCGCAAGCAATGATAAGATAGGCTGATTTGCCAAGGTTTGAGCCAGTTGAACAAATTCTGGCAGATCTTTCAAAGCTTTTAACGAATCGCCCATGATCATCAAGCCATAGAACAGCGAACCAAATCCTAAGATGATCTCACCGATGTAACGCATCTTTTTCTTACGCGCAAAAGATACGATGATACCGCCTAAAAATACAAAATATAATGAATACTGATCGATCGACAAGCTGATCAAGAAAGCTGTGACCGTTGTTCCGATATTTGCTCCGAAAATGATACCAGCAGCCTGTTCCAATTTCATCAAACCAGCACGTACCAAACCGATGGTAATGGCAGTGGTGGCACTTGAAGATTGGATGAAGACCGTGATGATGGCACCGATCAAGACGCCCATCAAAGGATTTGAGGTATATTTATCGATATAATCACGAAGCTTTTCCCCGGCGACGCTTTTTAAACCGTCGCCCATAAATTTAATGCCAAACATAAATAAGCCAAATCCGCCTAGGATCATATCCCAGCGTATGTCGGCCAATGTCATTGTTTCCATTTTTTCCTTTCCCTTCTTGTTCAACGAAAATTTTAACAAACTTTCTATATCTTAATCAAGCTAAAATTATTATGTAACATGTAAATAAATATAATATGTTATAATCAAATGGGTGATATATTATGAAGTGCGTTGTTATCAATAAGACACGAAGCAAAGAGTTTAAGCCATATTATTATTTGTTTGAAGAAATAGCTGCTCAAACCGAAAAATGTTTGCAGCTAACCGACAATTATACGATATCGATCATTTTGGTAAGATCAAAAAAGATCCATCAGATCAACCGTGATTATCGCCAGATCGATCGACCAACCGATGTCATTTCTTTTGCCATCAATGATACGCAAGATGATTATGAGATCATGGATGAAGAAAAAGAACTAGGTGATATCTTTATCAATGTCGATTATGCTTATGAACAAGCTCAGCGTTATGGACATTCTTTTCAACGGGAATTTGGATTTTTATTTTGCCATGGCTTGCTGCATTGTTTAGGATATGATCATATGTGCAAAGATGATGAGAAAGTCATGTTTGCTTTACAAGATGAGATCATGGATAAAGTGGTTAGACGCGATGAAAAAATTTAAGGTAGCTTTTCGCGGCATATATGAAGCTTTCAAACATCCCTCGGTCATGATCCAGGGCATCTTGGCGATCGTTGCGCTGGGGTGCGGTTCATGGCTTAAGTTTGCGTTTTATGATATGCTGCTGATCATTTTATGCATTGGCATGGTTATCGTGAGCGAGATCTTTAATACCGCTATTGAATTTTTGTGCGATCTGTATACGCTTGAATATAATGAAAAGATCAGGATCATCAAAGATATAAGTGCGGGCGGAGTGCTGTTTGCCGCAATCATCAGTCTTGTTGTCGCGCTTATGTTGTTTTGTAAATATTATGGAGGTATGTGATATATGTATGATGAAATAATTGCTAAAGCTTTTGAAGCTTTGAAAAACGCTTATGCTCCTTATTCAGGCTATCATGTTGGCGCTTGCGTAAAATGTCATGATGGTAAATGTTTTTTAGGAGCTAACATTGAAAATGCTTCATATGGAGCTACCAGCTGTGCTGAAAGAAATGCGATCTTTAGCTGTTATTCAAATGGTTATCGCAAAAATGATGTTGCGATGATGGCCATCGTTAGTGATGGAGAACGTATCGGTACGCCTTGCGGGATTTGTCGGCAGGTATTATCGGAATTGATACCATCGGATGTGCCGGTTATTTTATCAAATGGCAAAGAAACCTTGGTAACCAACATGCAAGAGTTGTTGCCAATGGCTTTTGACAGTGAGGATCTAAAAAAATGAAGTCAGGATTTATAGCGTTGGTTGGTCGACCAAATGCCGGAAAAAGCACATTGATGAATAATCTTCTTCAGCAAAAGATCGCAATCATTTCACCTAAGGCCCAAACGACCCGTAATCAAATTCGCGGCATCCTTACTGATGACGATGCGCAGATGATCTTTATCGATACGCCAGGTATCCATAAACCGCAACATGCCTTAGGACAACAGATGAACAAAGAAGCCATCAATGCCATCAGTAGCGTCGATATGATTTATTTTTTGGTCGATGCGACTCAAGAATTTGGCAAAGGCGATCAATTTGTCTTGGATATCTTGGCTAAACAAAAAATGCCAGTATTTTTATTGCTTAACAAGATCGATCTTATAAGTAAGGAAAAGGTCATGGATCTGTTGTTAAGCTATGCTAAGCTGTATGATTTTAAAGAAATCATACCGATCAGTGCCAAAGAAGGATTCAATGTTGATGAATTGCTGGCAACGACCAAAAATTATCTTGAAGATGGCATCATGTATTATCCAAAGGATCAGGTTTGTGATTATCCTGAGCAATTTATCATTTGTGAATTGATCAGAGAAAAGATCTTGTATCTAACGGAAGAAGAAGTACCACATTCCATTGCGGTGGTCATTGAACGCATGGGACGCAAGAAAGGCCGCCTTTTGATCAATGCCATGATCTTGGTTGAAAGAGATTCCCAAAAAGGCATCATCATTGGAAAACAAGGGAAGATGATCAAACAGATCGGCATCGATGCTAGAAAAGATATCGAAGGCTTATTAGGAGAACCGATCTATTTAGAATTATTTGTAAGAGTTGAAAAAAATTGGCGTAACCGAACTAGCAAATTGCAGCAATTAGGATACATTCCTATCGATATCGAGGATTGATCATGCGTTTGATCCTTTTCAAACAAATTGATTATAAAGATAATGATCTGATAGTTAATGGCCTTGATGAAAATGATCAGCGGGTAAGCTTTTTGATCCGCGGAGCGAAAAAAGCTAGCAGCAAGAGCGCTGCATATAGCGTATTGGGCAATATCTATGATTTTATCTGTGATGAAGATAATCGCCAGATGCATCGTTTTAAAGGCGGCGATTTGGTAAAAGCCAACCATCATATCATGGATTCGTTGCTTAAGATCGCTGTCTTTAATTGTTTATTGGAATTGGTAGAAAAGCTTTGCCAAGATGATGAGATGGTTTTCCCGGGATTATATATGAATTTTTCTAAAGCCTTGCAGCTTTTGGATCAAGATGATCATGAGCTATTAGTTTTAGGTCTTTTTATGGCTTGTGCCTGCGAGATGTTGGGAATCAAGCCCCAAGTTGATAGTTGCGTATGTTGTGATGAGGATAAGATCGTGGCATTAAATGTTGAACAAGGTGGCTTTGTTTGTCAAAAGCATCATCAACAAGAAGATAGATTGTACCAGGATGTTGAGGCCTTGCGAATGTTTCGTTATCTGAACAAAGCGCGTTTTATTAATTATGAAAGCCTACGTTCGCTTGATATCGATATATCTTGCTTACATTGTTTAAAACAATTTTTAAAGGTGCATGGCGCAATCAATTTAAATAGTTATGAATTTTTGATAAGTATTACAAAAAGTGCTATAAATTAGCATTTTTTTATGCTATATTATAAGTTGACTTAAAAGGGAGAAAAACATGGATATCAAAGATAAGACATTTAATAAGATCGTATCTCATGCCAAGGAACAAGGCTTTGTGTTCCAAGGGTCAGAAATTTATGGTGGTTTGAGCAATACCTGGGATTTTGGACCTTTAGGCGTTGAGCTTAAAAATAAT
>CASGCC010000126.1 GCA_949299585.1 uncultured Bacillota bacterium
TGATAGATCTTCCAAAACGCCGACCAAATGACCAGCATCATATAATTTATAGATCATCTTCGCCTGATCATTAACTTTGATGATCTTTTGCGTGATCATGGCATCATTAACAATAGAAACTACTTCAGCTTCGCCTTGCGCCCTAGAAAAGATCTTGGCGCTGTTGGTCGCAATCGTAATTGCTATTGCTAATACAGCCATCAATAATATAGGCAAAAATTTCTTCATCGTACTACTCCTTGCTATGATCAATGTTGTAGAAAGCGTTGGTCTTTCCTTCGAAAGCCATTTCTACGACCTTGGTAGCACCATTACGATGCTTGGCGATATTAACTTCAATGATCTCACTGCCAGTTTCATTAGCCTTTTCCTTTGCTTCAGCATTATAATATGAGTCACGATAAAGCATCATGACGATATCGGCATCCTGTTCCAAGGCCCCAGATTCACGCAAATCACTAAGCATCGGTCTTTTATCATTTCTTTGTTCTACCGAACGACTAAGCTGAGACAAGGCAATGACCGGTACATTAAGTTCACGGGCCAAAGCTTTTAAGCCTCGCGAAATATCACTGACTTCCTGCTGACGATTATCTCCTGCTTTGCCATTTCCAGTAATCAGCTGAATATAGTCAATAAGCACGCAAGCCAAACCATGTTCGCTTTGCAAGCGCCGGCATTTGGCAAAGATCTCATTGACCCTAGCTCCTGCTTTATCATCGATAAAGATCTTGCAGCTTTTCAGCTCGGTTGCTGCCTCATTGATCGAGCTCCACTCATTGTTGTTCAGCCTTCCCGTTCTTAGGTTATCGCCTGGCACGTGGCTTTTAGCACTAAGGATACGCGAGATCAACTGATCAGCGGGCATTTCCAAGGAAAAGATCGCCACAGCTTCATTATTTTGCAATTGTGCCATGTTCATCGCTAGATTTAGTGCAAAGGCGGTCTTACCCATTGATGGTCTGGCAGCTAAAATGATCAGATCAGAACGCTGAAAACCATGCGTAACATAATCAAGATCTCTAAAGCCGGTCGCAACTCCAGTAATGTTGGAATGATTATCTTCCATCTTATGAATATTATCGATCACACGATCGATGACCTCAGCCCCAGTCAAAAACTCACTGGTACGGCGATTACGGCTAACGTTAAGTACCGCTTTTTCTGCTTCATCAAGATATTCATCGATATTTGCTTGACCATCAAAGCCTTCATCTAAGATCTTTTGCGCTGCTTCGATCATCATGCGCATATACGCTTTATCTTTGATGATATCCACATACATCTTGGTATTAGCGCTAGTTACTGCCGCTTCGCTAAGATTTGCCAGATAATCTGTTCCGCCGACAATATTCAAAAGATTAAGATCATTCAACCGGGTTGCCACCGTGGTTATATCGATCGGCTTATTTTCGTTATAGATATCAACAATGGCCCCGAAGATCTTACGATTAGCATCAAGATAAAAATCACTGTCTCTTAGCCCCTCTTCGATTGCGATCCTTGGAGCACTGTTATATAACATGATCGTCCCTAATAAACTAGACTCAGCTTCAAGGGCACAAGGCATTGTTCTTACCATCATTTCCTCCTAATTATTCATTTGCGCTCAAATGACATTTGATCTCGCCAATGACATTTTTATATAATTCGACCTTAACGATCGTCGTACCTAAAGAAGTGATAGGTGCCGTATCTAAGATCTTCCGTTTATCGATCTTAATGCCTTTAGCACATAATGCTTCATGGATCTGCTTGGTGCTAACGCTACCAAATACGCGGCCTTCCTTACCGCTTTTGACCTTAAATTCAAAGACCATATCTTTAAGCTCTTCTTTTAATTTTAAAGCTTCTTCCTTTAAGATCTGCTGATGTTGTGCTTCCTGAGCTTTTTGGTCAGCTAAGATCTCCAAGCTTTTAGCTGTAGCTTGCACTGCCAAGCCTTTATTGATCAAAAAGTTGCGGGCATAACCATCGCTAACTTCTACGATTTCACCCTTTTTACCAACTTTTTTAACATCAGTTTTTAATATTACCTTCATCTTGTACCTCCTTAAAATATTCTTCGATCTGCATGATCAGCTCTTCTTTCAGCGCTTCGACCGTTGTATTTTTACGTTGCAACGCTGCTCCGGTCAAATGACCGCCACCATGCATCTTTTCCATGATGATCTGAACATTGATCGTCCCATCGCTTCTAGCTGATATGCATGTTTGATCATCCTCGCCTTTTGCAATAACGAATGCAGCATGCATATTTTGGATCGTCATGATCTTATCTGCGCCTTGCGACATCAAGCTGCGCGTTATCAAAACGTCATTGCACGAAATGACCACTCCGTCTTTCAACTGATAGCTATTAGCTACGATCATGTTCTTGATACGCATTTCCTCAAAGGTATCCTTCAGATAATCATCTACCAACAAGGGATTAGCTCCAAGCTTCCGCAAAACGCTAGCGGCATCATAGGTCCTTGAACCGGTCTTGCGCCTAAATGAATTAGTATCGACCGTCATGCCACCTAGCATGATAGTAGCTTCAACTTCGTTGATATCCAACCGATTGCTGATGTACGGGATAAATTCCGTTACTAGCTCACAGCTTGAGCTAGCCGCACTTTCGATATATACATACATTGGTTTAACTTCTAATTCAGCACTGCGGCGATGATGATCGATGATAGCGATCCTTTTAGCCTTTTGCAAGATCTGCGGACCATTGGACTGCGATAAATTGTGATGATCGATCATGATGACCAAACTATTATCGCGCAGTTGATTAAGAGCTTCATTTTCTGTAACGAAAAATACGCGATCCTTTAAAGCTTTGGCATTGATATCCATTGCTGCCTTGATCTTTTCCTCGACACCACCGCTTTTTGCTACGATACAAACCTGTTTATGGTAACATTCAACGATCCTTGACATTCCGATGGCAGCACCGATACAGTCAAAATCTGCAACCTTATGTCCGCAAATGATGACATTGCTGCTCTTGATGATCAGTTCCCTGATCGTATTAGCCATGACCCTAACACGAACACGGCTACGTTTTTCTAAAGCTTCGCTTGATCCACCATAATATTTGACATCTTCATCCATTTTTTTGGTAACGACCTGATCGCCGCCACGGGTCTGTGCTAGATCCATCAGATGAACGCTAACTTCATCTAGCTGCTGGATATCACTAGATCCTCTAGCAAAGCTCATCGACAAAGTAATTGGTACATCCAGCTTCTGCGCTTCTTTTTTTACTTTCGATAAAAGGCTAAATTTTTCATCAACCAGTTCTTTATAGATCTTTTCATTCAAAACAGCCAGATAGCGAAAGCTATTCAGCCGTTTTAACATGATCTTATGCTCTTTGGCATATTCATTGATACAGGTACGCAAGATCGAATTGATGTTGCTAACCTCGATCTCATCTTCATACTGCGTTGATTCTTCATAATTATCAAGATTGAACAAACCGATTACCAGCTGTTCATCCTTATAACAAGTTTCAAAGTATTCTTCGGCGGTGATATCCCTAAACAATAGGACCGCATCATCATCTTTTCGTTTAACTTCATATAAACGATTATCCAACATGATCTTAGCAGTTTCGCTTTTACCGCTGATAAGCTCATCTACTTCCGGCAGCCAGCTAAGGATCTTCTTTCCTACCCGATCGATATTGCTGTCATTGAACAGCTCGCTCATGAACGTAACGACATAGTTCTCATCATACATCACGATACCGATCTGCCCAAAACCAAAGATCTCCCGATACGAATTACCTAGATAGTTCTCAACACCGTGACTATAGTTTTCCATTTCTTTTTTCTTAATATGTAATATACGCATGCAACCATTTCGGCAATTAAAGTTGTAAACGCCGCAGCATTAATTCCAAAAGTAGGGATTAGTGCAAAATTCAAGGCTATGTTAATTAAAGCTGCGCAAGATGTACCTATAAGTATTTCTCGTTCTCCATTTTTAATGGCGAGAATACAGTTATTTAAAAAAGACCCGCCTATAGCAAACAGACTAGCAATTGATAAAATTGAAAGCGATGTTGCACCTGTTATGTATTCTGCCCCTGCTACAATCCATACTATTTTTTTACTTAACATGAACATACCGCATATTCCTGGCAATACTACTAATAGTACCATGTCAAGAATCTTCTGTAACATTCGATTATACTCATCAATACTCTTTTGCTGTATGTTTGCAAGTTTTGGTATGGAAACAACGACAATGGCATTAAACAGTTGTTTTAAAATCCCTTGAATTTTAGAAGAAATTGAGTATATTCCTACGGTCTCATCAGAATAATACAATCCTAGGATTGTGATATCTGAATTTACATATATAAGTACCGATACTGCACTTGCGAAAAAGGCTAGCATCGCAGGAAGATGCTTTTTTAGATTCATTTTCCAAGTAAACTTGATTTTTACATATCTTTTTATGTAAAAGTAATTAAGAATATTACCCCCCGAATATATCAAAGTCATTATCAGAGTATATGTAAGTACGTCATTAGAGGAATTAACAAATGCAAAAATAGCCAATAAACCAAGGATCTGTATAATAATGTATCTTATTGTTATATATGCATAATCTTCATATATAATATTAACCCAATCTGTACCTATTGTTACCAAAAAAATTGATATGCATTGAATTAAGATTAAAATCAAATAGGGGTGTAGTTTATTACAGAAAAGAACCACTAAAAACAGCAGAGTATATGCAATTATCATCGACATTATGTTAATTGAAAATACTTCGTTGCAAAAAGAACCGATTTTATCGGAAGTATCTCTGATTTTTGCTCCTTCTCGCACAGCATATGTATTTATACCTAAGG
>CASGCC010000127.1 GCA_949299585.1 uncultured Bacillota bacterium
TACGATACCGTTATCAATCACGGTTATAAAGATTGATAGAAAGGATAAAGTATATTGTTTAATGACTGTTAAATGAGTCAATTACAATATACCAGGATAGAATAATGTTAACATCACTTGCATTCATATTTATCGTTGGCTTAGCAATGGCTAGCATCTGCGCCAAGCTTAAATTACCAAGGATCATCGGCATGTTGCTTACCGGAATCATCTTAGGGCCTTATGTCTTAAATCTTTTAGATCCTAATATCTTAGCTATTTCGGCAGATCTTAGACAAATGGCTTTAGTGATCATCTTATTAAAAGCCGGCTTATCTTTAGACTTAAACGATCTAAAAAAAGTGGGCAGGCCAGCATTGATGATGGCCTTTGTTCCTGCTACGTTTGAGATCATTGGCTATATCATCGTTGCTCCCATTCTTTTAAATATCAGTATCTTAGAAGCAGCTTTGATCGGTTCGATCCTTGCGGCTGTTTCTCCAGCTGTAGTAGTGCCCCGAATGGTACGTTTGATGGATGAGAGATATGGCACCAATAAAAGCATTCCTCAAATGATCATGTCTGGAGCCTCATGTGATGACATCTTTGTCATCGTCTTATTTTCAACTTTTTTAAGCATGAATCAAGGGCAAGGCGCAAATCTCACTAGTTTTATCAACATTCCTGTTTCGATCATTTCCGGCATCATCATCGGCATCTTGGTCGGTTACATCTTAAGCAGTTTCTTCGAATATAACTATGAACATGGACATTTGATCCGCAATAGCATGAAGATCATCATCATCTTAGCTATTTCTTTCTTTTTATTAGCGCTAGAAGATCTGATCACTACTTCTGGTTTATTAGCTATCGTCGCGATGGCTTGCACCGTCAAGATCAGAAGCTTACCGATCATTTCTCAGCGTTTAGCAGCTAAATTTGGCAAATTGTGGCTTGCTGCTGAAGTATTATTATTTGTTTTGGTCGGAGCAGCCGTCGATATTCGGTATACCATGAAAGCCGGCATTGTTGCAATATTTGTCATCCTATTAGCTTTAATGTTCAGAAGCATCGGCGTGGCAATCTGTATGCTTAAAACTCCGCTAAATATCAAAGAGAGGATCTTTTGTATCCTGGCATATCTGCCAAAAGCTACCGTACAAGCAGCAATCGGATCAGTTCCTTTAGCTGCTGGAGTAGCCTGTGGACAACTTGCTTTATCAATTGCCGTATTAGGCATTTTGATCACCGCACCACTTGGAGCAATTGCTATCGATGCAACTTTCAAGCACTTATTGTTCAAAAAAGGCTAAAAAAACGAAAATTTATTTCATTGACAAAAAAATAACAAATGTTAAAATTCTAATGTAAGCTTACAAACAAAAAATTTATAACGGAGGGAATTATGAATAAAGTAATAAAAGCATGCTTAGCTGGCACCATGTGCCTTAGCCTAGCTGCATGCTCTGCTAATTCTGATCCAGCTACGACCACTACACCAAGCAGCAATGCTGAAGGTGGAACCGTTTATGAAGCAACCGGCAGTGGTTATGGAGGAGAATTAAACGTAAAAGTTACCATTGACAATGGTACGATCACTAATATTGAATTAGGCGAAAATCATGAAACTAATGTTGTCATTGATCGTGCATTCCCAGTAATTGCCGAAAGGATCATTGAAGCAAACAGTCCGGTAGTTGACAGCGTTACTGCTGCAACTTTCTCATCTTATGCTGTTAAATCAGCTGTAGCTGATGCAATGAGCCAGGCTGGCCTAGAAGCACCTGAGATCACGATGACCACAGCTGGTGAAGAAAAACCAGCCACTGAGCTTGAACCTGTAACCTGCGATATCGTTATCGTTGGTGGTGGACCTTCTGGCCTTGCAGCTGCAATCGGTGCTAAACAAACCAATCCAGATGCAAATGTCATCGTCGTTGAAAAATTAGATATCCTAAGTGGAAATGGTAAGTTCGACATGAACTTCTTCGATCTAATTAATTCTGAAGCTCAAAAAGCTGCTGGTAACGAAAAATATACCGTTAACCAAGTAGAAAATTTCATAGCTGATAAGGCTGAATCAGGTGAATCAGCTGAAAGGATCGAAGTTTGGGCAAACGAAGCTAACGAACTTGATGCTTGGTTACGCGAAATGGGCGTTGAATTAAATTATAACTATGGTGGTACCAACCACTTAGCTGAAGAAGATCAATATTCTGGTGAAGTTATCCAAGCTGGTTTAGAAAAAACCGCTTATGATCTAGGTGTTGATATCCGTACTGGTACTGCTGGTACTGACCTAGTTATGACTGATGGCACTTGTACTGGTGTAACCG
Organism: uncultured Bacillota bacterium; assembly: GCA_949299585.1. Lineage (GTDB taxonomy): Bacteria > Bacillota_I > Bacilli_A > Erysipelotrichales > Erysipelotrichaceae > JALEVB01. Next base: position 2,316 of record CASGCC010000127.1, read on the forward strand.
TAACAAATAACGATAACGAAAGCTATACGATCAACGCTAGTGCTGTAATCGTTGCAACTGGTGGTTTCTGTGCAAATAAAGAATTGCTAGCTGAATATGCTCCAGGCTATGAAGTTATGAATACTTCTAACCAAATGGGTGCTACTGGTGATTTTGTAAAAGTATTTGAAGAAAATGGCTTCATGATGGAAAACATGGGCAAGATGAGCGTTTTCTCTAACATCATCGTTCCTCGTCGCGATCTAACTGGCGGTGCTGATATGAACCTATTAGTTAATAAGGAAGGCGCATTATTGAACGACAACATTTCTGGTCTTGACCGTGGAACCATGATCCAAGAACAAACAGATGGCGCTGCTTTCTATATCACTGACCAAACAGGTTATGATTCATTCTACCGTATCAGAAAACACGTTGGCTTAGGTTACTATGCGCAAGGTGAAACGATCGAAGAATTAGCTGAAGCATTAGGCATCGATCCTGAAGGCTTGAAAGCAAGCGTTGAACAATACAACGCTGATGCTGAAGCTCAAACTGAAAATGCCGTGCTTGAAGAAGTACCTAGCCGTCCACTTGATGCTGAAGGACCATATTATGGTGTACAAGTTGAAGCTGCAAACCACATGACCAAAGGTGGTGTCGTAGCTAACGAAAAAGCTCAAGTATTATATGAAGATGGTAGCGTAGTTCCAGGCTTATATGCTGCTGGTGAAGTAACCGCTCAATCTGGTGGCTATTCACAATCAGTCGTATTTGGTAAAGTTGCTGGACAAAATGCTGCTGCAAGCTTAAGCGAATAAGCTAATAAATAAGCAAAACGTATCGGAAATTTCCGATACGTTTTTTTATTACTTAAAGATACCACCATTATAACGATATTGGGCATAGATGATAATAATAAACCCAATGAATGTCCCATAACATATTATCGTTATATCATGGCTCATAATCTGATCATATATGCCTTGTCCAAGCCATGAAATACCTATGATCAAAAAACCTAGACCGCTTGTTTGACAATATGCATTGATATCTTGTTTTTTTATTTTGCGCGTATGATAATCATGCATCAGCTCAACCTTATGTTTAATGCCTAAAAGATAAGCCATGACCAATAAGATCAAGCCAATGATCGCATTTAATAAAATATTCATATCTTGCCTAAAACAAAAGTCATCTTGAAGATGACTTAGATTGCGATATCCATGATCTTTGATAGCTCGCCGTTATCGATGATCATCTTTATCTGTTCGCCATATACTGTTTCTTTTAAATTATCATAAGCATCGCTCAAACGATTTTTGCACATCTTCATATCTCCGCGCAAATAATACGATTGACTAGCTTTGAAAAAATACATGCCTTTGACTACCGGCATTTGGGTCTCTCTAGCGATTTTTACCAGATCTTCGGCATACTGACCATCTTTTTGAACCTTGATCGCTACGATATACTTGCTTTCATCATACATCGAACGATAATGCTCTACATCTTTTTTAAACTTTGGTAACATTTCCTCCATGCTTTGCAAAGCTTTGACGGCTTGTTCGTTTTGACCATTATCAGCATATGCAATTACTTCTTTTTGCAAGACCGTATAACGATCGCCCGGTCTTAGCCCGGTCTTATCTAGATACGCAAAGATCTCATTTAGAGCTTCGTAGTCCTTTTTAGCCATATACGCATCGATCCTCATCAATTGTCTTACCTTATAAGTAAAAAAGATCTTGCTTGGCAAGCTATTCAAACGTTCTAAGAACTCATCGGTCTTATTCTCACGATAAAATAATGATAACATTTGAAAATAATGACGTTTGCTGAAATATCCGTATACAAAATATATGATCAAGCAGCCTATACAGCCTAAAATAAAGTATTGCCAATTCATAAAGTAATTCCTCCACTTTGTTAATTATACCTAAAAAGAGGTTGAATTATCAACCTCTTTCCAATACATCCGTTACGTTATAACCTTTTTCCAGCAAATGTTCTTTGGCTTTATTGCTATTTTCTCCTGTAGCAATTACCACAACTTCAATACCACGAATATTATTATAAACCGCAAGATTAGTAATATTAATACCTAGGTCTGTAAAGCATCTAGCAATATCTGATAAGATGCCTATATGATCTTCTTTGATATTGATGACATATCGTGTTCCCTCGCGATTATATCCTAGCAGATCAACAAAAGCGGTAAAGATATCATTTTGGGTAATGATACCAACGACTTTCTTACCTTCGACAACTGGTAAGCAGCCCACATCATAGGTACGCATCTTAACAGCTGCTTCCTCTAACAAAGCATCTGGATGTATCGTCTTTACATCTGTTTCCATGATTTCGTTAACATTGGTCTTGCTTAGCAAATAATTCAGTTCATAAATTGATAGTGAAGTTGCTTTGCTCGGCGTCTTATCCGAGATCATACCTGCTGTGATAAGACCGACTAACTCATGATCGCCATTAACAACCGGCAAACGATGAAAATCGTTGGTCGACATGATTTCCAAAGCTTTGGAAATAGATGTTTTAGGACT
>CASGCC010000128.1 GCA_949299585.1 uncultured Bacillota bacterium
ATTTCCTATTGCTAGGTATCGGTGAGGAAAAAAATGGTGGCAGAAACCGTGAATCCATAATTGCAGATATGTTTGAAGCTTTTTTAGGAGCTTTGTATCTTGATCAAGGAATGGAACCGATTGATAACATATTAAGTGAAGTACTATTACCGTGCTTAAACAATCCAAATCAAGCTAATCTTCAAATTGATTATAAGACAAAGCTTCAAGAATATGTGCAAGGTGATATTCGAAAAACGGTTACATATGAACTTGTAAGCACACAAGGGCCAGCTAATAATCCAATCTTTGAAATGCGCGTTATGTTAGATGGAATAATATTAGGTTGTGGGAAAGGTAATAGCAAGAAGAAGGCTGAGCAAGAAGCGGCTAAAAATGCTTTTGAGAAAATGGTAAAATAACTTTATTACATCTTTAAATTTGTAAAGCAGCTTATATTGGTTATAAGCTGCTTTTATGATGTGAACTGTACAAAGTACTAATATATAAAAAGTTTGTATGCAATAATTATCGTTGCTTTATATGTAACATCATTCAAAGTTCTAGATATATAACATTAAAAGGATATATCAGCTTATCGATCGCTCATTACCTTAAAAGCAGGCTCTGTATAGCATTTATATGGATGTATCTAAGATTAACTTTAAATCCCATATTTATTGTAAACATATCACCTTTTGTTTTCTTTGGTAGATCCTCGAATAATTAGCCGACATGGAAGAGTAATCTTGTAAGGATAAACTTTTTTTGTCATGATGTTTTTGATTACTTGATTTGCAGCTATTTCTCCCATATGTGATATTGGTATGCTAAGACTAGTTAAAGGTGGGATGGTATAATCGTTTTCTTTATTATCTTTTAAGGTCAATATAGAAATGTCTTTAGGAATATGCAAGCCATTTTCAAAAATAGCATTCATAGCTCCTTTAGCAATTAAATTATTAGCACAGATCAAAGCCGTTGGAACAGAGCGATTGTTAAGTAATTGTTTTGCCATTTTATAACCAGCATCAATTCCTTGATCATCATTCAAGGTTAAATTCAAGGCTTTAAAAGGGAACGATGTTGCATACTTATTAAAGTTATGAAGATGCATATCCTTAATTACTTTATGATCGCTACTATATTCATTAGCTCCTAGATAACCAATATATGTATGTTTTAAGCGAAGTAGATAATTGATCGCATCTAGCATTCCATTTGAAATATCAGCAATTATATTGCTGGCGATGATCTTGTCTAGTTCTTGTTCTACAAAAATAATATTATCAGTAATTTTGCGAAATCTTATTATTTCTTCATTAGTAAATTTGCCAATCGCTATCAATGCGCTTAAATCACTTAATTTTTCTTGATAATGAGGGTCATTGTGATGGATACGTTTGTAGATGAAGCCGTTTTTTTCTAAACAGCGTTCAGCGTGGATGCAAATCGTTAGATAATATGGGTCATGTAGTTCTGCTTCAATATTATACCAGTGCAAAATTCCAACTATTGGTTGTGAGATAATTTTCTTTTGACGTTTCTTTTTTTGATAACCTAGCTGATTAGCAATGTTTTTTATTCTGTTTGCTGTTTCTTCGCTTAAGCATAAGGTTGGATCATCATTTAGACATCTGCTAACGGTTGAAATAGAAACTTCAGCAGCTTGGGCAATATCTTTTAATTTGATCATTTTTTTCTCCTATTTTTACTAAAAAATATCATAATTTTACTGGTATAACAAGGTAAAGTTCCAAAGATTAATAAAAGTTGTCCAGGTAATTATTATCATAAAAAATATATTTGTGGTATTATAATGAGGCGAGGAAAAATATGAACTTATTAAAAGATATATTAGAAAAATTAAATGTAACTATCCAAAATGAAACTTGTGAGATCGTTGCGATGAAATTTTATCGTCAAGATAATAGCTTACAATTATGCTTACATGATATTAAACCATTAAGCTTTGATAATTTTCAGCAAGTCATCAAGGCATTTAATTCTTTATGTGATCTAAATGCCTTGATCATTGATATCAAAGCTGATGATTATGACGCTGATATTCAAGAGTTTCATAAATTTTTAACTTACTTTAGCAAAGAAGATGATCTTAAAATTTTTAAGCATGCTATGCCTTCATGGGATAATGATCGATATAATCTATGTTTTTATAGTGATGCAGATAATCAACAAGCAAAAAATTGCTTGTCGATCCTACAGCAAAGATTTGCTAGTGTTGGATATGGTGGGATTAAAATGGAATGTGTCCTAAAAACCATCAATTGTAATGTTAATGATCTTGTGATCGAAAAGGTAGAAAATAAATCATCATATGAAAAACAGATGCGACCTGTTAATAATTATCGCAAATTGAAACTGGAAGAATATACAAATATTGATCTATCTAGTATCCAAGGCCCAATGGATTTCATTCAGTTTAGAGCAAAAATATTTAATATCGAAGAGATAACAAGTAAAGCTGGAAGAATAATTCAAACTATCAGTGTTCATGATAACAATGAAGCAATCTTAGTTAAAAGATATGAAGGAAAATTTACTACGGCAGAAATGTTGCATGAAGTTAAGGTAAATGATGAAGTTAAGATATATGGTAGTATCATTTATGATAATTACAGCAAAGATCTAGTGTGTAATCCTAAGTTGATCGAAAAAGTTGAGCCAATAAAAGTAAAAGATGAAGAAGAAGTAAAAAGAATTGAGTTACATGCTCATACCACGATGAGCGAAATGGATGGCATTTGTGATGTGAAAAATCTAATAAATTATGCTTTTAGCTTGGGGCATAAGGGTATCGCAATCTGTGATCATGCAGGGGTCCAAGCCTTTGCAAAGGCACATAATCAAGCAAAAGCTCTATCAAAGGGTTTAGAAGTTCCCTTTAAGGTTTTTTATGGCTGTGAAATGAACATGGTAGATGAACAGCTAACTATTGTTAGAAATGGCATAGATAAAGATCTTGATGCATGTGAATATATTGCTTTTGACTTAGAAACTACAGGCTTAAGCTGTTATTTCGATCATATAATTGAATTTGGAGCAGTTAAGATCAAAGATCATACGATCGTAGAAAGAAAGCAGATGTTTATTAAGCCTCCAGTTGATATACCTGAGTTTATCCAAGAAAAGACCAACATCTCAAATGATCATGTCAAAGATGCTAAGACATTTGCTGAAGCTTGTGATGAATTGTTGGAATGGATAGCTGATGGGGTATTGGTAGCTCATAATGCTAGCTTCGATTATGGCTTTTTAAACGAAGAACTACGAAGGATCAATAGACCTGCCTTAAAAAATCCCGTAATTGACACTTTGGATTTTGCAAGAGCAATTCATTCTGATCGCCGAGCTTATCGATTAGGAAATATCGCAAGACTCTATAAGATTACTTATGATGAAGAAGTGGCTCATCGTGCGGATTATGATGCTAATGTTTTAGCTGATGTATTTCTTTGCATGATAAAAGATGCAAAAAATAATGGGGCAAAAACGATCAATGATCTTCAAAAAATGCAAAGTGATAAATCTTTCGCAAAAGTTAGAAAAAGCCATGTTGTGGTAATGGCAAAAAATCAAAAAGGCATAAAAGATCTTTATCAGCTAATTACCATATCCAATACCGAAACATTAGCGGTTTTTGGAAAAGCTAATGGAAAAAGCGGTGAAGAGTTTTTAAGTGAGCCGCGTATTTTTCGAAAAGAAATAATCAAACATCGTGATAATCTATTGATTGGATCTGCTTGCTATAATGGTGAAGTGTTTGAACATGCTGCTAACGGAAATCAAGATCAGTTGGCAAAAGCAATAAGTTTCTATGATTATATCGAATTGCAACCATTGCAAAATTATTTGCCTTTGCTTAATATGCATAGCGTTCCAGATCAAAATAGATTAAAAGATATTTTAAGGCGAATAATAAATGAAGCCAAAAAACAAAATAAGATCATTGTTGCAACTGGTGATGTTCATTATCTTACCAAGCAAGATAAAAAGTTTCGTGATATTTACATTGCTACTCAAGGCGTAGGTGGCGTTCGTCATCCGTTGTATATCTATAATGCTCAAGTTAGGATGAATTCTAAAAATCCAGATCAGCATTTTTTAACGACAAAAGAAATGCTTGATGCATTTTCGTGGTTAGATGATCCTAAATTAACGTATCAACTAGTTGTTGAGAATCCAAATAAGATCTATGATCTGGTTGAATATGCGCAACCAGTACCAGATGGAACATTTCCACCAGTAATCGAAGGATCAAGTGAAAAACTAACCAATGTCTGTTATGAAACAGCTCATCAAGTCTATGGCGAAAATTTACCAGAAATCGTAACTGCCCGTTTGGAAAAGGAGTTACATAGCATTATTTCTAATGGTTATGGGGTTGTTTACTATATATCGCATTTATTAGTTAAAAAAAGTAATAAAGATGGCTATTTAGTTGGATCACGAGGTTCTGTAGGTAGCAGCTTTGTAGCAACGATGTCAGGAATCACGGAAGTAAATCCTTTAAAACCACATTATATTTGCCCTAACTGTAAATATTCGGAATTTGTTGAAGATGGTCTAGTTGCTAGTGGTTTTGATTTACCTGATAAAGAATGTCCACACTGCCATAGCAAAATGAAGGGAGAAGGACAGAATATACCTTTTGAAACATTCTTAGGTTTTAATGGTGATAAGGTTCCCGATATTGATCTAAACTTTTCAAATGAATATCAAGCAAGAGCTCATGCTTTTACTAAAGAAGTTTTTGGAGAAGATCATGTATTTAGGGCGGGTAC
>CASGCC010000129.1 GCA_949299585.1 uncultured Bacillota bacterium
AGCTAAAGTAACTCCTTGCTTGCCTACAACACGACTAATATGGTATATGATCTTTGCTATACAAACTATAAAAAACATGCGCATATTGCTACCTCATGATTTGCGTAATGATATAATTGGCAATTTGAATAATGATGCATAAAACAATTGATGAAGAAGAAAGCATCATGATCCACAAATCTTTATCAAAAGCTCTTAGCGTTAAATTAGGTAATCTTATAAGCCGATTAAACAATGCAAAAGCAACAATGATATATACAGTTACGATTACCCCAATTACGACAAGATATAGCGAGTTTGGAACATAGCTCATCAAGATAAAAAACAAAGCAATTCCCATCTGTATCTTCATAGCAGGCTTTACAGAATGATATTTCAAGCAAATCATCGATAAAAAGGCTCCCAGAAAAAATGCAGGAACAAAATCAGCTATGCTGGTTTGAGCAATAGCATACAAAAAAGCACTGGCAATTACGCCAAAACTACGAGAAAAATGTCCTAGCTTCCTTTGAATTACCCCACGAAAAACATATTCATCACATACAGGTTTTACAACAACCATCAAAACAAAATACAGCACATTGATGATTATTGCTTCTTTAGAAGTAAAGATACCTATAAATTCTTGCGGATAAATATTATTCGAAGGAACCAACCCGATCAAGGTCAGAATCGAAGTAACAGTCAGCTGTATAGCAATCCCGATACAAATGTATGCCAGCAAGGTCCCATTATTTATCTTAACTTTCTTATAATATTCACGCATTTTTAAGCTTAATAGCTTTGAACTAACAAAAAACGGCAGCAAAGAAAAAAGAGTTACCGCTAAGAATCCGCCATATAAAATGATATTTATCAAAAAGATATTTATATCAGCTGGAAAAATATCTTCACGAAAAACGAAAGCGTATCTTACTACAGCCATCGTGGCAATATACATGAACAATGATATTCCTAAGGTATTGATCTGCGATTTTGCTTCTTTATAAGTAATAATCGTTGTTTGATTAGACATTATACCTTTCACTCCTTACAAATGTACTTGAATATTATATCATATTAACTATAATATAAGCATGATAAAAATTAATAACATAAAATGTCCTTTAAACCAAAAACTAACTAAAGATCTATTGGCCAAAAAATTAAGATGTTCCTTAAGTGAAATAATATCTTTTGAAATAGATCGTGAATCATTAGATGCTCGTCATGAAGAACCATATTATATCTATAATTGTATTGCTTTGCTTAAAAATGAAAAGAAATATCTTCATCATAAAGATGTAAGCATATATGAAAAGATCGCTACAAACTATCCTAAAGCTTATAGACAAGCAAAGGTAGCAATAATTGGTTTTGGTCCAAGCGGAATATTCGCTGCTTTAACTATGGCAAAAGCTGGTATTAAGCCAATCGTTTTTGAAAGAGGCAGTGATGTCGATAAACGCACATTGGCAGTAGAGCGTTTTTGGAACCAAGGAATTCTTGATCAAAATTGTAATGTGCAATTTGGTGAAGGAGGAGCAGGAACCTTTTCAGATGGCAAACTAACCTGTCGTATAAAAGATCCTAGAGTAAAAGACGTTTTGGATACTTTTATCAATAACGGTGCTGATTCTGCAATTCGTTATCAACATCTGCCCCATATTGGTACCGATAAATTAAGAACCATCATCAAAAATATACGACATGAGTTAATTAGCTTAGGAACAACGATAAAATTTGATACCTTAGTAACTGACTTTGAAATTAATAACAATAAGATCATAGGCTTATATACCAAAGATAACTATTATCCATGTGATTATGTAATACTTTGCTGTGGGCATAGTAGCATCGATACTTTTAAAGCCCTACATCTAAAAAATGTCTATATTGAACAAAAAGATTTCGCTGTAGGTGTTAGAGTTGAACATCCGCAAATTTTAATAGACAAAAATCAAAATAAACATCATTGGCATATGCTAGAACATGCAAGCTATCGCCTAACCTACAAAGCTTCTAATGGACGTAGCGTATATTCTTTTTGCATGTGTCCTGGTGGAATCGTCGTTAATAGTGCCAGCGATCCGCAAACGATCGTAACAAATGGCATGAGCTATAGCAAACATGATGAACAAAATGCTAATAGCGCATTATTGGTCCAAGTATTTAAAGAAGATTTTGCCGATCCTCACGATTGCCTTTCTGGTTTTTCTTATCAACAGCAAATTGAAGCAAAAACTTTTGAACTTACACAATGCTATGCTGCGCCCGTTCAAAATATCAATGACTATTTAAATAATCAGATAAGCCCATTGGTGATCCCAACCTCTTTTACCAATGGTTATCAGATCAAAGATATTCACACCATCTTTCCTTCAGCCATCAACTTAGCTTTAAAAGAAGCTCTTTACGATTTCGATAAGAAAATTCCAGGTTTTATTGATAAAGGTATCATGGTAGCTAGCGAAACCCGTAGTAGCTGTCCGATACGGGTCAAACGTAATGCTAAGCATGAAAGCATAAATACCGAAAATTTATACCCCTGCGGTGAAGGAGCTGGATATGCTGGCGGAATAATCAGTAGTGCAGTTGATGGCATACGCTGTGCCACAAGCGTTATTGAAAAAATTAATAATCTTGAATAAAAATGAAAATAACTTTCTTCCTAATACATATGATAGATTTGATTACATTATAAAAAAGCTGTTAACTATCAACAATGGATAGCTAACAGCTTTTTATCATTCTTCTTTTTTAGCTTGAGCTTGTTTAATAACTTTTTCAGCTACATTGTTTGGTGCAGGTTCATAGCGATCAAATTCTACTACATAACTTCCTCTGCCTTGCGTCATGCTCCTTAATTCAGTAGCATATTTACCCATTTCAGCCAGCGGAACTTCAGCAGTTACTTTCTGGTCTTTTTCGTCAACCATTTCCATGCCCATGATAATACCACGTCGCTTGTTAAAGTCACCGATCAAAGTACCAGTATATTCTTCTGGGGCAATAACTTCTACTCTTCCAATTGGTTCCAAAATAATTGGTTTAGCTTTTGGCATACCATCTTTATAGGCTAATCTTGCTGCAGCTTTAAATGCAATTTCTTTTGAATCAACTTCATGATAAGAACCATCATATAGCACTGCTTTGACTCCAACAACTTTATAACCAGCTAATACTCCATGTTCCATGCATTCTCTTAAGCCTTGCTCTACTGCAGGGAAATACTGACGAGGTACAGCTCCGCCAAATACTTCTTCTTCAAAAACCATTTCTTCACTATCGCATGGTTCAAAACGAATCTTAACATGGCCATATTGTCCAGCACCGCCAGATTGTTTTTTATGTTTTCCTTCAGCATCAGCTTTTCCGCGGATAGTTTCACGATATTGTACTGTAGGCTGGGTCGTGCTTACTTCTACCTTATATTTATTTTTTAATCTATTTAAGATCAAATCAATATGCTGATCACCAACACCATATAATACTTGTTCATTAGTTTCCGTATTCTTTACTAGCTTGCATGTTGGATCTTCTTCACAAATTTTAGCAAAACCAAAACTCATTTTATCTTCATCGGCTTTGGTCTTAGGCCAAACAGCAACCCCTAACATCGGTTTCACATATTCAACTGGCGGATATTTAACGACCTTTTCCTTAGCGCAAAGGGTATCATTAGTAGCTGTTTGCTGTAATTTAACGACAGCTCCAATATCTCCAGTAAACAATTTTCCAACCGCCATTTGATATTTTCCTTTAATAACAAAGATCTGATTTACTTTTTCAGTTACATCTTTGTTCGGATTATATACCATCGAGTCAGCTCTTAGAACACCTGTCAACACCTTTAAATAACTAATTTTTCCAACAAATGGATCAACTACTGTCTTGAATACTTGTGCACTCATTGTTTCATTCTCGTTAGTTTCAAGATAGATGACATCTCCTTTTGGCGTATAAGCTTCTACACGTCCTTTTTCAGCATAGCTTGGAAAATATTCCGTAATTAGATCCATCAATCTTTCAATTCCGGTCTGTTTAACAGCACTGCCACAGTATACAGGTCTAATTTCTCCATTTCTTACGCCAATACGCAAACCTTTAGATACTTCATGCTGATCAAATTCTTCACCCGAAAAGAATTTTTCCATCAGGTCATCATCTGTCATGGCGATCGCTTCTGCAATCTGCCCATAATACTCATCAACTAATGCTTGCATCGTCTCAGGAACTTCTTTAGCATTTTCTCGATCATTATAGTACCATGCTTTTTTTCTTAAAACATTAACTGATCCAATTACTTCTCCATTTTCAATGATTGGAACTTCAAAAGGTATTACGGTCTTGCCAAATTTATCTCTTAGCTGTTCATATGTTTTTTCAAAAGATGCATGTTCTTCATCCATCTTATTGATGAAAAAGATACATGGTAAATGTTTCTTTGTCACATTTTTCCAAGCTTTTTCTGTTCCTGATTCAACCCCTTCTTTTGCACCTACAACGATCAAAGCACTATCGCCAACTGATAAGCCAGCTTGCATCTCTCCTTCATAATCCAGATAACCAGGGGTATCGATGAAATTGATCTTACAATTCTTCCATTCAATAGGTGCTAAAGATGTATAGCATGATAACCCTCGTTTAATCTCATCTTGATCATAATCCATGATGCTTGAGCCTTCAATGGTCTTACCCATGCGATCAGTGACCTTGGTAAAAAACAAACATGATTCTACTACAGCTGTTTTGCCTGCTTGACTATGTCCTAAAAGAACGATATTTCTTACTTCATTT
>CASGCC010000130.1 GCA_949299585.1 uncultured Bacillota bacterium
ACAATCAAAAGCTCGCTGCGGAATTATCCATACTCCTCATGGAGATGTTGAAACGCCGATCTTCATGCCTGTAGGCACGTTAGCTACGGTTAAATTCTTATCTCCTGAAGAATTAAAAGCTCTTGGTGCAGGTATCGTTTTAGCTAACACTTATCATCTATGGCTTCGCCCTGGCGAAGATATCGTTGATCAAGCTGGAGGCGTTCAAAAATTTATGAACTACAATGGACCGATGCTGACAGATAGCGGAGGATTTCAAGTTTTTTCCTTAGCTGATTCTCGAAAGATAACAGAAGAAGGAGTAACTTTTAAAAGCCATCTTGATGGATCCACCCTATTTATGTCGCCCGAAGATTCTATCCATATCCAAAATAAGATCGGAGCAGATATCATCATGTCTTTTGATGAGTGCATACCTTATCCAGCTACATATGAATATGCCAAAAATAGCACGCTTAGGACCCTACGCTGGGCTAAAAGAGGAAAGCTTGCCCACAACAACCCTAACCAGGCACTTTTTGGCATCGTACAAGGATCAGAATATGAAGATCTTCGCGAAATGTGTGCCAAAGAATTGGCGGCAATGGATTTTGATGGTTATTCGATCGGTGGAACATCAGTTGGTGAAGATAAAGAAACGATGTATCGCATGGTTGATTATGCCACCAAATATCTGCCAAAAGATAAGCCGCGCTATTTAATGGGCGTGGGCGCCGTCAACGACCTTTTAGAAGGCATTTCCCGCAATGTCGATATGTTTGACTGTGTTTTACCAACCCGCATCGCTCGTCATGGAACATTGATGACATCACACGGCCGTATCAATATCAAAAAAGCTATTTATCGCGACGATTTTGGTCCTATTGATGAGAACTGTGACTGTTATGCCTGCAAAAATTACACACGTGCCTATGTTCATCACTTATTTAGATGCAAAGAAGGCTTAGGTAACCGTTTAATGTCAATTCACAACATCCGTTTTTTGATCAAATTGATGGAAGATGCTCGTCAGGCAATCAAAGAAGATCGTTACAATGATTTCAAACAAGAAATCTTACAAAATATGAAATTTGATGAAAGAGGCTTTTGATGAAAACTGCAGAATTTGATTTTTATCTACCAGAAAAACTAATTGCTCAGCACCCCAGCGATGCCCGTAGCAATTCGCGATTATTTGTGATCCATAAAAAAACCCAAGCATTTGAACACAAGCATTTTTATGATATCGTTGAATATTTTAAACCAGGTGATGTCTTGGTGAGAAATAATACCCGCGTCATCCCTGCCCGTTTATATGGAACAAAAGAAATAACTAACGCTCATGTTGAACTGTTATTGTTAAAACAATTAGAAAATGATGTCTGGGAATGCTTGGTTGGTAATGCCAAAGTGGTCAAGCTTGGAACTATCGTATCTTTTAATGATGGTGAGCTAAGAGCTGAATGCGTCGAAGTTAAGGATAAAGGCCTAAGGCGCATGAAAATGTTATATGATGGTATATTCATGGAAGTACTAGAGCGCTTAGGCAATGTGCCATTACCACCATACATCAAAGAAAAGCTAAGCGATCCTCAACGTTATCAAACCGTATATGCCAAGGTAGATGGTAGTGCTGCTGCTCCTACTGCCGGTTTACACTTCACCGAAGAAATATTTGAACAGCTAAGAAAAAAAGGTGTAACCATCGTTGACATCACCTTACATATCGGCTTAGGAACCTTTAAACCTATGGATACTGAAAACGTTGAAGACCACATCATGCATAGCGAATATTATGAAATGAGCCAAGAAGCTGCTGATATCCTTAATCAAGCCAAACAAGACAATCGTAGGATCATCAGCGTTGGCACGACCAGCACCAGAACTTTAGAAGCTATATACAAAAAATACCGCTGTTTTAAAGCATGTGCCGATCAAACCGATATCTTTATTTTTCCTGGATATAAATGGGAAGCAATCGACTGTATCATCACTAATTTTCATTTACCTAAATCAACCTTGATCATGATGATTTCTTCTTTTGCCGGTAAAGATCTGATCTTTAAAGCCTATCGTGAAGCCGTAGAAAAAGAATACCGTTTCTTCTCGTTTGGCGATTGCATGTTTATCACCAATGAATAAACTTCATTATTATTTATTATCACAAGAAGAAATTTCCAAGATCAAGAACCTTCCCGCTAAACCAAAGCTATTGCTGCATGCTTGCTGCGCACCATGCTCTTGCTTTCCATTGTCATTTTTGCATGATCATTTTCAAATTACCATATATTACAACAATTCAAATATCTATCCGCTAAATGAATATCAGATCAGATTAGACGAATTAAAAAAATATCTCAGCGAATATTATCCTGATATCAAAATAATCATTCCTACTTATGATCATGATGACTATATGGAAAGCTTACGTCCTTACAAAGACATGAGAGAAGGTCAACAAAGATGTTTTATGTGTTATGCCAAGCGCATGGACGAAGCATATGCCTTCGCTCAAGCTCATGATTTTGATTATTTTACAACGGTAATGACCGTATCGAGGCAAAAAAATAGCTTAAAAATCAACGAGATTGGCCATGCCTTAAGTAAAAAATATCCAAAGGTAAAATATTTTTATTCCGATTTTAAGAAAAAAGATGGATTCTTAATAGGAAATAACATGGCTAAAGCTTTAAATATGTACCGACAAAAATATTGCGGTTGCGAGTATTCGATGCCAAAGGAGGAAAATACCAATGAAAGATGATTTAACCAAAGAAGAATTAAATGATCTTTTGATCCATGCTACCGATCAGGAACTCCAAGAAATCATTGAATATGCGCATCCAGTAGACATCCTTGAAGCCATTCATCAATTAGATGAGGAAGACGCTAAAAATGTTTTAAATCGCTTCCCAGATGAGATCTTAGGACGCTTGATGGAAGAGGAAGAAGATGAAGACAGATACGAATTCTTAAAACAGTTCTCTAAAGATCGACAAAAAGAAATCTTAGAGGAAATGAGCACGGATGAAATCGTCGACTTCGTCTCTACCTTAACTGATGAACAAGAACAGGAAGTATTAGCTCATTTAAATACGGAAGATCTTCATGATGTTCAAGAGCTAATGCAATATGAACCAGATACTGCCGGCGGTATCATGACAACCGAGTTTATCTCGATCCGTGAAAACAAGACCATTCTACGTACTTTAGAATATCTGCAAGAAAATGGTAACGATGCCGAGATGGCCTTTTATTTATATGTCATCGATAAGCAAAATCATCTAAAAGGCGTAGTATCGGTACGCGATATCATCACGCATAAATTTGATGTTACCATTGCTGAGCTAACCAACCCAAATGTCATCAGCCTAAATGTTAATGATGATCAAGAAGAAATAGCCAAGATATTTGATAAATATGACTACATCATGCTGCCAGTAGTCGATGATGATAATGTTATAAAAGGAATCATTACCATCGATGATGTCATCGATATCATCAAAGAAGAGACTACCGAAGATATGCACTTGCTAGCAGGTGTCGACAGCGATGAAAAAGTTGACGGTTCTTTGCTGGAATCCATTCGTTCTCGCTTGCCTTGGCTTTGTATCAATCTAATAACTTGTATCTTAGCTGCAGCTGTAGTTAATTCTTATTCTTCCACGATCTCAACGATCGTTGCATTGGCAGCAATCAATCCTATAATTGCGGGCATGGGCGGAAACGCAGGAACGCAATCAATGACCGTCGTGGTCCGTGCCATTGCGTTAAATGAACTAACGGGTGAGAATGCGCGAAAAGTTTTTTTTAAAGAACTAGGCACCGGAATGATCTGTGGACTGACCATTGGCTTGATCGTTGGTATCGGCTGTTTCATCGTTTATGGCAATGGCTATCTTGGATTTGTCAGCGCCTTAAGCATGCTGTTAAATCTGATCATTGCAACCAGCGTCGGATATCTTGTCCCCGTGATATTAACCAAATTAAAAGTCGATCCTGCATTGGCTAGTTCGATATTTGTAACAACTTTTACCGATTGTTTTGGTTTCTTTGTATTTTTATCAACAGCAACCATGTTGCTTCCATATATCGTATAAAAAAGCAAATCCTTACGAATTTGCTTTTTTTGTTTTATTCTCATTCTTATTTTTCTTTTTATCCGGCAACTGGGTTATCGTTGCTTCATTTACATCATTCATGTCATTTATCTTGGTCCGTTTGTTCAAGCCAACGATCCTAAAGCAAACGCCATTAGTAAGGTTTTCTGCCATTACGCGATAACCATAAGTACTAGTAACCCTCTGTACGATCGATAAACCTAAGCCAAATTTTCCGTCCGTTCCCTTTTCATAAGGCTTAAATAGCTTATCTAGCCGTTCTTTTTCAATTGGTTTGCCATCATTTATGACCTTAAGCTCATCATCATTCAAAGTAATCTCAATGTAGCTCTTAGCATAGCGCAATGAATTGTCGATCAAATTTTCTACTACGATACGCCATGGTTCTTCATCACCATGAAAATATGTTTCTTTTAAATTTATCTTCAGTTCAATTTCTGGTTTAACAACTTTTAGCGAAATGATAACTTTTTCAATTACGCTTTTCATATTAAGGTTTTGACCAACCTCTCCGTTATCAACAAGATATCCCATCTTATTTAAGACGATCAGTTGATAAACCTTCTTTTC
>CASGCC010000131.1:0-4647 GCA_949299585.1 uncultured Bacillota bacterium
AGGCAGCTGCTGCTGTACGTTTGCCATTACGTGTTTGTAGCATATATAACTTTTCATTTTCGATCGTGAATTCCATATCTTGCATATCGCGATAATGTTTTTCCAAACGATCGCAAATATCAACAAACTGCGCGTAAGCATTAGGCATTACTTCCTCTAGCTTAGCAATAGGACTTGGTGTACGAATTCCAGCAACGACGTCTTCGCCCTGTGCATTCATCAAGAATTCACCAAATAATTTCTTTTCTCCAGTTGCAGGATTTCTGGTAAAGGCAACGCCTGTTCCACAAGTATCACCCATATTTCCAAATACCATCATCTGAACATTAACAGCTGTTCCCCAGCTTCCTGGAATATCGTTCATCTTACGATAGAAGATTGCACGTGGATTATTCCATGATTTAAATACTGCTTCAACAGCTTTTTCCAATTGAACTTTTGGATCAGTTGGGAAATCCTCATTTAAATTTTCACGATAGAAAGCTTTGAATAATTCTACCATTTCTTTAAGATCATCAGCATCAAGCTCTGTATCTAGCTTTACATTCTTCTTAGCTTTGATGTCATCAATGATTTCTTCAAAACGACTTTTTGGCAAGCCCATTACGACATCTGCAAACATTTGAATGAAACGACGATAGCTGTCATAAGCAAAGCGTGGATTATTGGTCCTTTTTGCGATAACTTCAACAACATCATCATTGATACCTAAATTCAAGATCGTATCCATCATACCAGGCATGCTGGCACGTGCTCCACTTCGAACAGATACCAATAAAGGATTTTCCGTACTTCCTAATTTTTTGCCAGTTGTTTCTTCAAGATAAGCAACATGTTCAAAGATTTCCTTCTTGATATCTTCATTGATGGTTTCTCCATCTTCATAATACTGATTACATGCTTCGGTTGTAACCGTAAAGCCGTTAGGAACTGGCATTCCTAATGAGGTCATCTCAGCAAGGTTTGCGCCCTTTCCGCCAAGAAGCTCACGCATCTTACCATTTCCTTCAGTAAAATTATAAACAAATTTTTTATTGTTCATATTTTCCTCCTTATTAACTATGTTGATTATATCATCATCTTTTACTTTGGTAAACCAAAAAATGTAATCGTTTTCACTTAAGTTTACAATGATATTTCAATTATTTAGCATAAATTTAGTTTAAAGATCCTTATAATTAAAGAAAAAAACGGCTCAATGAAGATGAGTCGTTCCTAATAAGATAAAGCCAAAAACAAATCCTATTACTAATAATAAGATCGTTTTTTTGCTAGGTTCATTTAATTGAACCTGTGGTAAAAGCTCAAAAAAGATAACATAAAGCATGCATCCACTGCCAACGCTTAAACAAATACTAATGAAAGTTTCCGAAATCTGTCCAATGGTGATCCCAACCCATGAACCAATGATCGTTGCTATACCAGCAGAACCGATGAAAAGCAACGCTTTTGTTTTTGCAATATTAGCTTTGATCAAAGGCAATATCATTCCCATTCCTTCAGGTATATTATGGATCAAAAGCAATATTGCTAACAACAATGATGTATTGACATTGGTCAGATAGCTGCTTCCTATGGCAAGACCTTCGGGAAAGTTATGAATCGCTACGCTGATCACCATGATGAACGAAGCTCTGATCAGATGCCTTTCATTGATATGTTCTAACAGATGATGGTGATGATGTAGATCATTGATATTTTGACCATCATCGATATCATGATGATGGATCTTTGCTTCAAAAAACAACATGATACATATGGTCATGATAATAATCAAGGCTGAGTAAAATACGCTTATGTGCTCAATGCTATGTGGCATAAAATCAAATGTTACCATCGCCAACATCAAACCACTGCTGAAACTTAAAAGATAAGCTAGGATCTTGGCATTGTGCGCAGCTTTCATGCCGAATAAGCCACCGATCATCGTTCCTATCACGCTAGATACAAATGTTAAAATAGTTACCATTAAAATATTCATGTTTATTACTATATCATGAAATGTAACAAATTGCATCAAAAAAGCATGGCCGTACATTATTGTACGGCCTTATTATTAAGTTCTTCTAAACGTTTGCATACCAAGTTATATTGGTGTTGATAATTTTCTAATTTGTTTTTTTCTTCTTCAACCTTTGCTGCTGGCGCTTTGGCTAAGAAGCGTTCATTAGAAAGCATATTGGTGCTTCGTTTGATTTCTGCTTCTAATCTTTCTTTTTCTTTGGTGAATTTAGCTAATTCTTCTTCTATGTTGCATAAAGCGCTGCTAGCTACGCTGATAAAGCCACCACGAATAGCACGAACGGTCTTTTCTTCATCTATCGATGATACTACCGTGCATTTTACCATCTTAGCTAACATGCTCTGAATTTGATCATCAGTTTTTATCAACTTGTTATCATTATCCTGGATCATGATAGCTAATGGAAAGCTTGGTTTTAGGTTATTTTCTACTTTCAATTCACGAATCGTCTTGATGATCGAAATCAATTGTTCTACTTCTGTTTGTTCAAAGATACCCTCAACAATTGTTGGCCAAGTTTCTAAATTAATGCTTTTTTTACTATTAGGCAATGCTTGATATAATTCTTCGCATACGAAAGGCATAAATGGACTTAACATCCTGATAATACCGCTCAAAACGAAATATAAGGTAGCTTGCGTAGCATTTTTAACCTTCACATCATCACTATTCAAATTAGCCTTTGCTAGTTCGATATACCAGCTACAAAAATCATCCCAAACAAAGCTATATAATTCATTGCCGACCAAGGCAAATTCATATTTTTCCATATTAGCATTGATGTTATTTAAGGTTCGATTATAACAGCTCAATATCCATTTATCGATATTTGACAAATCGTATTTTTTGATAGAATTGATATCAATATCATCGCTTAGATTCATCAAGGTAAAACGGGCTGCATTCCAGATCTTATTGATGAAGTTCCAGCTTGCTTCAACTTTCTCATCAATAAAGCGCATATCCTGTCCAGGTGTTGAATTTGTTGTTAAGAAAAAGCGTAAGGCATCTACACCATATTTATCGATAACATCCATTGGGTCGATACCATTGCCTAAGGTCTTTGACATTTTGCGTCCTTGGGCATCACGGATCAAGCCATGGATCAAACAATCCTTAAATGGATAGCTCTTGGTAAAATGACGGGCTTGGAAAGCCATTCTTGCAACCCAGAAGAAAATGATATCATAGCCTGTTACCATCGTATTCGTAGGATAATAACGCTTTAGATCTTCGGTATCTTCTGGCCATCCTAATGTTGAAAAAGGCCACAATGCGCTTGAGAACCATGTATCAAGCACGTCTTCATCCTGAACATAGTTTTCAATATCTTTTGGTGGTTCATACTCACAATAGATCTCATTGGTATCTTTGTGATAATAAACCGGTATGCGGTGTCCCCACCATAATTGCCGAGAAATGCACCAATCTTCAATATTTTCCAACCATCCAATAAAGGTCTTTTCAAATCTCTCAGGATAAAAATTGATTTTTTGCTCAGGATCTTTTTGATTGTCTAAGACATCCTGAGCTAGTGGTTTCATCTTGACGAACCATTGCTTAGAAAGATAAGGTTCAACTACGGCATTGGTCCTTTCAGAATGACCAACCGGATGAACGATATCTTCGATCTTGGCAAGCTTACCAGCAGCCTTGATCTTTTCTGTTACCTTCTTACGACATTCATAACGATCCATGCCTACAAATTCTTGAGCCAATTCATTCATCGTTCCATCAGGATTCATACAAATAGGCATCTGCAAATGATGGCGCAAAGCGATTTGATAGTCATTAGGATCATGAGCTGGTGTACATTTCATGGCTCCCGTACCAAATTCCATATCGATATAATCATCGGCAATAATTGGTAGTTCATGACCATTTGCTGGATTGATCGCATGCTTGCCGATCATATCTTGATAGCGCGGATCATCAGGATGGACAACGACGCAAACATCGCCGAACATCGTTTCAGGTCTGGTCGTAGCAATCGTAAAGCTTTGTTTGGTTTCTACGCATTCATAATTAAAATAATACATCTGACCTTTGTCTTCTTGATGGATAACTTCTACATTGCTTAACGCTGTTTTTGCCTCCGGATCCCAGTTAATGATCCGATATCCTTGATATATCAAGCCTTCTTTATAAAGGTCGACAAAAACCTTGGTTACAGCTTTATTCAAGCCTTCATCTAAGGTAAATCTTTCGCGAGAATAATCTAAGCTATTGCCTAGCTTAGCCCATTGCGTCCTGATAAAATCTGAATATTCATGTTTCCATTCCCAAGCTTTTTCCAGATACTTTTCTCTGCCTAGATCATAGCGAGAGATACCTTGTTTACGCAAGCGTTCATCAACTTTAGCTTGAGTAGCGATGCCGGCATGATCCATTCCTGGAAGATATAACATATCATAGCCTTTTAAGCGCTTGTAGCGAGCGATGATATCCTGTAAGGTATTATCCCACGCATGTCCTAAATGTAATTTACCAGTTACATTAGGAGGTGGAATAACGATCGTAAAAGGATCCTTGCTTTTGTCACCAGCAGTAAAATAACCTTCTTTGATCCATGTATCATACTTGCCATCTTCAACGGTATGATGATCATATTTCGTATTTAATTC
>CASGCC010000131.1:4691-5687 GCA_949299585.1 uncultured Bacillota bacterium
ATTTACACAAAATAATCTTTGTGCCTCATTTATCGTTAACGCCGATCATACGATCAAAACTACTATGATTTCATCTTGATAACTCCAAGACTACCTTCTTCTTGCATTGATATCGTCTTTGCACCAACCAACGATTCTCTGTCGATCAAGCGGCAAGAATACTCCTTCTTTTCAACGTTTGTATAGATTATATCATATTTTGATTTTTACGCAATCGTTTCTGTAATTGCCTGCCATAATTCTGTTAGACCAAAGCGTGTTTCACTTGAAAACAAATATAAAGATTTATCATTGATCTTTAATACATCCTTGATGATCTTGACATTTTTGGCTCTTTCGCTAGCTTTTACCTTATCATATTTTGTTGCAACCACAAGGGTCTTGATATTAAACGATCTGGCATATTCGATCATTTCGACATCATCCTTGGTTGGCTTATGCCGCATGTCTACGATCTGGATCATTAATTTTAACTGCTTTCTGCTGCTAAAATAATCATCCATCATTTGCGCAAAATTTAACAATTCTTGTTTGCTGCGTTGCGCATAACCATAACCAGGTGCATCAACAAGAACAAAACTATCATCGATTGCAAAGAAATTTAATAGCTTGGTTTTACCTGGCTTGCTGCCTACATAAGCTAATTGCTTGCGATTTACCAGCGTATTGATCAAACTAGATTTTCCAACATTGCTGCGACCTACCATGATGATCTCTGGTAGCATGCTTTCAGGAAACTGACTTTTCTGCAAGGCGCTTCCTAAAAAATTTGCTTCATGATATTGCATTATATCAACGCTTCCTTGATCACTTGATCAACATTTTCAACTGGAATATACGTAACGTCGTTTTTCACGATTTCTGGTATTTCATCCATATCCTTCATATTACCTTTAGGAATGATGATCGTTTTGATGCCAACACGATGGGCAGCTAATGATTTTTCTCTTAAACCGCCAATTGGTAAAACATTTCCTCTTAATGTAACTTCTCCGG
>CASGCC010000132.1 GCA_949299585.1 uncultured Bacillota bacterium
AGAATAGATATGATACTTGATCGGTTTGTTCGGTTACGGCTAAAGAGATGACATCGCGACGTTCTAGTTCTTCAACAAAACGTTTGCCTTCCTTATTAACCAAGATAGCACGGCCGGCTAAACGAACATCTCCAACATAAAGCAATAAGCCGCTATCGATATCGCAAGTAGGGTAAGTTTGGATATATTCCATATCGGTTACATCAGCACCGATTGCTTGAGCCATGATAATGCCATCGCCGGTGCTGCCAACCGTACAGGTAGATAAGATCTTTTCATCCATCTCAGGATTATATTGTTTTCGCATTTCAACATTTGAACCAAAGCCGCCGGTTGCAATGATTACGGCTTTATTGGCATGATAAGTAATTTCACCATCTTTGGTATTAGCAACAACGCCGTTGACCTTTCCGTCTTCCATTAATAATTGTGTTGCTTCAGTTTGGGTCAAAACTTGGATTCCCAATTCATCAGCTTTTGCTTTTAAGCTGCTAGTGATGGTTGACCCGCTGGCATTTTCTGGTACAAGGCTGCGCATTACGCTATGGCCGCCAAAAAATAACATATAGTCTTCAAATGGTACATTGATTTCATCTTTAAGCCACATGGCACCATCTAGAGCGTTATTGGCTAGGACGCTGACCAAAGCTTCATTGGCTTCGTTGTCGCCGCCAATCATGATGTCTTCCTTAAATTGTTCAACACTGTCTTCGATTCCTTGTTCTTGTTGCAACCAGTTGTTAGGTGCAGCCATTTCACCACCAGATATTGCCGTATTGCCACCGATAACGCCCATCTTTTCTAAAACGATGACGTTAGCTCCGGCTTCTTTAGCGGAAATTGCGGCCGTTAGACCAGCACCTCCTGCACCGATGACGATGACATCATAAGCGGTTTCTGTTGATGACGCAGTTGTGCTTGGTGCACTGGTACTTGGGGCATCTTGGTTTGATGTGGAACATGCTGCTAGGCTACAGCTGATCAAACCTGCTAGAAGTAATTTAATTAGTTTTTTCATGTTTTCCTCCCTTAACTAGGGATATTTTATTAATTTGTGAAAAAATTGTCTATGCACTATATTGATAAAATATGTAATAATATGAATGTGAGGAAATGACCATGAAACTTAGGAATAAGATCACGATCTTTTTTATATTGATCGTTGTTGTATCGCTGATCATTATCATGCCTTATACTTTTTTAGCGATCAAACAAAATAATAAACGCTGCATCGATAATTTAAGCACGCAGTTATTTACGGCAATCGCCAATGAAGCTGATCTTTGGTTAGCTAATAAGATCCATGATATCAGGATCATTGCGCAAGAAGATTGTGTTAAACAAATGGATATTGCGAAGATAAGAACCTATGTCGATGACATCAATCAAACGATCGGGCAGGAATATGGCAATAGCTGGGGGACATTTGCTATTGGTGATAGTTCAGGCATTGGGTGGGTAAAAGAAGATATGTATATTGATATCTCTG
The DNA here is from genome assembly GCA_949299585.1 of uncultured Bacillota bacterium. GTDB lineage: Bacteria > Bacillota_I > Bacilli_A > Erysipelotrichales > Erysipelotrichaceae > JALEVB01. The sequence continues at coordinate 1,490 of CASGCC010000132.1, forward strand.
AGCGTTCATATTTTCATGATAGTGCAGAGATAGAACAAGAATTGATATTAGTTCCGCCCGTATCATCAAAAACAGATGGCAGCTTGATTTCCATCATCCATTATCCGCTGATCAATGAAGATGGCTATTATGGCTTCATCAATGCAGCGATCAATTTAGATGCTTTGACCGCATTGATGGAAAAGATCGATTTTTATGATGGGGTATCTTGGATCATGAATGATGAGCATCTAAATTATACCAAAACCAGGATTCCTGATGATTTTCCGCTAGATAATATACATTTAGATAATAAGGCTAATCAATTATCTTACGGCTCTTATACCTTGTTTTATCAAAAAATTAATAGCGTAGATGATCTGTATCTTTGCACATTGATCAAAACAGATGCATTATCTGCTGATACTTATCGCTTGCTTACTAATTTAATGTTGCTTTGGGGCTTGATCATCATCATTGCTATGATCTTAGGCTTTTTTCTGGCACGTTCGATTGCGAAACCAATTGATGAGTTTGCCTTACAGCTAAAAAAAAAAATGGAGCATTATCTTTGATAGCTGAAAGTTCAAATATATCAGAAGTAGTTAATCTAAAAAGAACATTCAATAATTTGATCAAAGAAATTAAGAAATTACAAGATAAAGCCATAAATGATGAAAAAGAAAAAAGACACTATGAATTTAAAGTATTGCAATCACAGATCAATCCCCATTTTTTATATAATACCTTAGATGCTATTCATTGGAAAGCATTTGAACATGATGACGAAGAAATGATCCAGATCATTGATTCTTTATCGAATTTTTATCGTCTTTCATTGAGCAATGGTGCAGAATTCATTACGATAGCCGATGAGATCAAACATATTAATTATTATTTGGATATCCAGAAAATCCGCTTTAAAGATCTATTTACCTGGTCGATAGATATCGATCCGCAGCTCAATGATCATTATGTGATCAAGCTTTTGTTGCAGCCTATCGTAGAAAATGCCTTGATCCATGGCATCAAGCCCAAATTAATTCCTGGGCATATCGCTATTCAAGGGCATATGGAAGAAGATGATATCATTTTTGAGGTAATCGATGATGGTGTAGGGATGGATCAAGAGGAACTATCAGCTTTATATGAGTCTTTAGAACAAACACCATCAAAAAAAGAAAGCTTTGGCTTATTTAACATTCATCAGCGGTTAAAGGTGACTTATGGATCTGAATATGGCTTAAGGATCGAAAGTGTCAAAGGTAAAGGAACCAAGGTTATTTTAATATTAAAGACAAGGAGAGAAGATCATGTGGAAAGTGATGATATGTGATGATGAGATCTTAACCATCAAGGGAATGCAAAAATTAATAAGCAAAATAAATGATGAAATAGAAATCATAGCTGTTTGTCAAAATGGCAAAGAGGCTTTAGATAAGATCATAGCATTACAGCCACATATAGTTTTCATTGATATCAATATGCCGCTTATCGATGGCTTGCAGGTGATCGAACAAGTAAATGATGCAGGGATCAATGTGAAATTTATCATTTTTTCAGGGTATCGTGATTTTGAATATGCTCGTAAAGCATGCAGCTTAAATGTTGTTGACTATTTATTAAAACCAATAAATCAGGAAAAGGTTAAAATTGTATTGGATCGCTGTATCTTGCAGCTTATTGCTGAACTTAACACTAGACAAATCGTTATCTTAGACAAGAAAGAAGACTCTTTGCAGCAGCAGATCTTAAGCTATATCAATGAAAATTATCATGATGTATCGTGCGGATTAGAGCAGATCGGCGCCATGTTTAATATATCTGCCTCGTATGTATCAAAGATCATCAAAAAGGCTGCTGATCAAACATTTTCTAACTATATCAATATGCTAAGGATCGATAAGGCCAAAGAGCTTTTATTAAATAATGGCCAGCTTACATATGAGGAAATAGCTTATCGCTGCGGGTTTGCCAGTTATCATTATTTTTCGCGGGTATTTAAAGAAAAAACAGGGATGACGGCACACGATTATCAAAAATTAAATGAAGATATCAATAAGAGGTGAAGATGAAAAAATATCAAGCAATTATCTATGATATCGATGGTACTTTGATCAATACGGTCGATATGAACATGTATCCGCTGATTAGGATCATTGAAGAAGAATTAAATGTTAGCTATAGCTTTGCGGATGTTTTAAAATTTTATCCGCTTCCAGGTTTAAAGGTCCTAGAAATCTTAGGAATCAAAGATCAAAATATGGTCTATGAGCGTTGGGTGCGTTATGTAAATGAATATCCGCAAAAAGCAAGCAGCTATCCTGGCATCAAGGAGATGCTTACATATTTTGCCAATAAAGGAATAAAACAAGCAGCGGTATCGGCAAAAACCAAGAAGCAATATGCCATTGATATGCTTGCTAATGATCTTGATAAATATTTACAGGTAAAAATACTTGCTGAAGATGTAAATAAAGCAAAGCCAGATCCTGAACCTTTATTGAAATGTTTAGCTGCGCTGCAAGTTTCTAATGATGAAGTAATTTATATTGGGGATGCTTACTCAGATTATCTGGCTGCTTCAAGAGCTAAGATAGATTTTGCTCATGCAAGATGGGCTAAGATCCCGCTATCAGCAAAGATCGAGCCAGCATATATATTTGATGATCCTAAGGATATGATGGTGCTTTTGTAAAAAAAAGAACTGTGATGACAGTTCTAATTATTTAACTGAATTAACAGCTTTTGCTAAACGTGATTTTTGACGAGCAGCGTAGTTGCCGTGTTTGATATTGCTAGCAACTGCTTTGTCTAATAATTTATTAGCGTTATCAAATGCTTTAACAGCTGCTTCTTTATCGTTAGCTTCAACAGCTACCAATACATTTTTAATAGCAGTTTTTAATGCTGTTTTTTCACCTTGTTTTGCGTTTTGTTTTTTAAGGTTAGTGATAGCACGCTTTTTCTGAGATTTAATATTAGCCACAAGTACACCTCCTATAATTGCCTTTTGATTATAGCAAACTTAGTTATTTTTTGCAAGAATATGATATAATCATATAGTTAATAAATGAAGGGAAATA
>CASGCC010000133.1 GCA_949299585.1 uncultured Bacillota bacterium
GATGGACACCCTTGGCTTTGGCTAGTGATTGGCGGTTGCGATGAACGCCCTCACAGTGGATTTTCACCACCTAGATGTATGCCATGCCTGGCGTACAAATAAAAGCGAACCATTTTAATCTAATTGGTCCGCTTTTTATTTGTTTTTTTATATCACGTTTATTTTAAAAGGAGGTGATATTTTTTTATGAAAAAACTTATTAAATAATTTGTATCATCATATTATGAGTTAAATAGCAATACGTATATGCTTACTTAATTATCCTTGTCCATCGGTCTATCCTCATGTAGACTTTTCACTTTCTATCAATCATAATCATATAAAGAAAATCAGCCTTATCTATATACATTTACTGCTAAGAATCGCTTATCATCAGCCATTCCTTAATTTTGTGAATTGTCAGCAAATATTCTTTATATCCACTCCTATCAGTTTCTACCAACTAGATAGAAGTGTCATCTTAAAATTCTAGCAATACCTCTTTCATATGATTATCCTCCATTGAAGCTTTTCCTTCTTTGTACTTATATGATACTATATAATAAATTAACAACAAGCCTATTTTTTAAATTTTTTATATGTTATAATATTATATGTGGGAGCATGCTATCAGCATGCTTTTTTTATAGTAAATCATCAAGTTCTTTTTCCAGCTTTTGATCTTTCTTGATATGACAGTCACGATAGACCCGCCCCTTGGCAATGACCATTTCCACCTTCGAAAGTGCCCTTAGATCCTTTAAAGGATCATTGGCGATCATGAACATATCAGCATGTTTTCCTACCTCGATGCTGCCAATCTTATCTTCCATCTTCAGGATGATAGCATTTTGCAAGGTTGCTGTATACAAAGCAAAAGAATTGGAAACATTAAGATATTTAGCAAAATAACAAACCTCACGCCACATATTATACTGCATGACATACGGGCAACTAGCATCTGTTCCCAAACCAACCGGGATATAACAGCTTAATGCTTTTCGTATGCCATCGATCATATTTTCGACAACGATCTTGGCATTATAAGCACACAGATCACTTAGCTTCGTTTGTTTAGGCGAGAATTTAGCTAATGGCAAAGCCGGCGATAATGTGCAGATAAAAGCGGTATTTTGCTGCTTGCATTTACGAGCAATCTCATCGGAAAACATGGCTCCATGTTCGATGGTATCGACTTTGGCATCAACAGCTATCTCCACACCTTTTTCGCTTTCGCTATGACTGGCAACCATATACCCCTTAGCATGAGCAGCTTCACAGATCCACCTAGCTTGCGCTAAATTCATCTTAACCTCACCGGGTTCTCCTTTTACCTTAGCATCCATAACTCCGCCGGTAATACAGATCTTGATCAGATCGACATCGTGCTGGTGATTTTGCTCAACACAGCTTTCTAATTCATCTTTAGCTGATGCGCTCATCGCAAAGGTTTGATCACCATGTCCACCTGGAACCGTAATGGCTGGGCCACTAACAATTAGATCAGGACCATGAACCTCGCCTTTTTTTATCTTATCGCGTAATACCACATCCCGATAAAAAAAATCGCCAACGCCTCGAACAGTGGTAACTCCGCTATACAAAGCATCACGCATATTTTTTTGCATCAGCTTATCTAAGATCTTTACTCCGTTATTAGTTGCTGCCGCTTTGATCACAAATTGCTGCAACTTGCTTTGGGAACCAAGGATCTTGCTAGGCTTGCCACTGCCAAATAGATGAGCATGAAGATTAATTAGCCCTGGCAAAAGATATTTATCTGTACCATCGATGATCTCATAACCATCTATTACCGTTTCATCGTTATCGATCCTGACGATGATATCATTTTCAAAATATACATTGCTATGTTCATTGATCTGTGAATCGATCTTACCTTGATATAAATTTACATTTTTTATTACATATTTCATCCTTATAACTCCTTGACCCATTTATCAAAGATCATTTGCATCTTATGGTCTTCTTCACAATTTTTTTCCGGGTGAAACTGCAAGCCAACGATCGGTAATACTTTGTGCTGGATACCTTCCACGATACCATCATTGCTCAAAGCGATCTTCATTAGATCCTTTCCTAACTTATGGACAGATTGATGATGATAGCTATTTACGACAGCTACTTCACCAAGTATATCTTCTAAGAATGAATCATTGCGCACAACGATATTATGCATCGTTGCAGGTTTATTAGATGGCGTACGATGCTTAAGGGTATTTGATGGACATAAGCGATTATCTTGATATAAATTTCCACCAAAGTATACGTTGATCAGCTGACAGCCTCTACAGATACCCAATACAGGAAGCTTGCGTTTGACCGCGTGCTTCAAGATCGCCATTTCATAGCGATCGCGATTGACATCAGTTTTTTTAACATAATTGCTTTTTTCTTCCTGATAAAGAGCTGGATCGACATCATCGCCTCCTGTTAAGACGATCCCATCCAAATGTTCTACGATCCCTTTGATGATATCGTCATCAACTTGAGGGATCACAACAACGGCACATCCTGCTTTTTCAAGTGCCTTTATATAATTATCATTAACTTTGTGTACGCTTTGCTTTAACGAAACACCTAGATTACACGATACTCCAACCAGTTTCATTCTTATTGCCCCCTTGTTCATACTGATTCAAACCAGCCAAATTTCTCACAGGTCCGATATATACCATCTTCAATATTTTTGGCAGCAACAAAAGTTGCTTTAGCTTTCAATGCTTCACATGCATTGCCCATGGCAATACTTGTCCATTCATCTTTGAACATTACTAGATCATTATAATCATCGCCAAAAACAACAACATCATGCTGATCTGCTTGCAATGCCTCCATCATCATGATGATGCCTTCATCCTTCGCATCATGCTGAAACATTAGATATTCTTTTACAAATCGCAAATGACCTAATGAAGTTTGAGCAATCAAGCTTTCCTGTTCAGCTTCATTAATCGCAACATAGATCTTATAGATATTCTTAAACTGATGATAATCCATATTTTCATCAAAAATATAATTAGTTAGCTCCTGCCGCGGTCCAACCTGACGAACAAAAAGATCATTCTTGGCATAAACGTCGATCGAATCATCAACGATCAGCAAGATACCATAACCTAAGCTTTCTGCTTGTTCGAGGATCGCCATGGCTTTTTCATGGTCTAGTGGCAGATTTTGAATGATCTGATCATCTTTTACCAAACACATTCCACCTGAACAAACCATATCATGCAAGCCAACCGTTTCCATCATCATCCTAGCCTTATAGTGAGCTCGTCCGGTCGCAATTGCCACAAAATGACCGGCTTCTTGCAATTTCTTTAAAGCTTTTAAGGCTGATGGCACAACTTGCTTGGTTAAGTTATCGGTAAGCGTTCCATCGATATCAAAGAAAAAATATCTTTTATGATGATGATAAAGCTTATATAACAAAGCATAAGCTTGATCGATCTGTTTTTTATCAGCAAGGTATGGTGCAAAGCTAGTTGCACAACCGCAAGCAATTCCCCAACACAACGCCTCATAATGATCTTGTGTTTGCAAATAGCAGTACATAAAACCAGCCACCATGCTATCCCCTGCGCCAACAGTGGATAGCACATGACCTTCTAAAGCTTTACAATAATAGCTTTTGCCGTTATGGGCAAGCAAATACGCCCCCTTTTCTCCTAGGGAAACCAAGACGTTTTGTGCTCCAGCTTGCTGCAAACGTTTAGCATAACTATCAATATCTTCATCATCGATCTTACATTGGAAGAATGCTTCTAGTTCATCTTTATTAGGCTTGATCAAAAAAGGCTGATATTTCAAGGCATCTTTAAGACCTTCTTTCGCGGTATCTAAAACAAACATACAGCCTTTTTTTTGTAAGCATTGACAGATTTCAGCTAATTGCTTGCTTTTCATGCCATTTCCTAAACTACCACTGATGATCATGATATCATCAGCATTTAGCTTAGCAATTTTTGCCATCAGCAAGGCAAATAATTCGTCATCGATCTTAGGACCACATCCATTGATCTCGGTTTCTCCATTATCTTTTACTTTAACATTTATCCGCGTATTACCTTTTGAAGCAACGATCATATCAGTATCAATGCCCAGCTTTCCAAGTTCTTCAACGATCATCATTCCGCTATATCCTGCGATAAAGCCCATTGCGCAAACCGGCACATTTAAAACATGCAAGATCTTTGCAACATTGATCCCTTTGCCAGCTGCCATCATTTCCTCATTAACAGCGCGATTTAAACCGTGTAGCTTTAGCTCTGGCAAGGTAACATAATTATCGATCGAAGGATTAAACGTAAGCGTATAGATCATTTAAAACACCTCTTATACATAAAATATCTGCATATCATCAAGACGGATACAAGCAAAGCGAGCATATCGGCTCTTGCTAGCACAACCAC
>CASGCC010000134.1 GCA_949299585.1 uncultured Bacillota bacterium
AGGTCATTTCGCCGATGGCCGCTGCTGCCTCAGCCGTCATAGTGACATTGCCGCCCGCAGCCATATAATTGCTCAGCGGGGTCAATGAGGAAGGAACATAATCAGAGTCCAGCAGGTGCTGCTTATTGACTAGCATATGCCGGCAATTATCATCAGCGGTATCAGCCAACTATTGCTGTTAATGATAAATATTATCTCGCTTTTCTTTGGATTTAAACAGATAAAAGCCCGATTCGGATTATTGTCGCTCTTGCCGGAAAAACTGGCGCTGCGCAAAGGAGGAAACGATGATTAATCAAAAATATGTTTCTCACATGAGCCATCTTTTGCATATCAAGGCAAATATCCTGACTGTTGTTATTTATGCCGTTGGTTTGATCGGAATGGCTGCCGTATCCTATCTGCATCTGGAACCGGAAGATTATTTTTGGTTCGTTTTTCTGCCGATAATGGTCCTGGTGTTTGAAAAGGATAGCATATTCATACGTTTCCACGCTTTTTTAGCGATCATCCTGCTGTGGATCGGCCCTTTTGCTGTGTCTTTGATTTACGATTTGCTTTATTTAGCTCATTTATATGCTTTTGGGATGATTTTCGCTTTAATTATCATTCCGTCATTGTTTATAATAGGGTTGTACTGTTTAATTAAATCATACGGCTATTATCTGACTGACTTACCGTTTTTCGGGAAGATCGCTTTGTATTTGGCAAAATTATGATTTATCAGGGGAGGTAAAAATGGGATTATTCAAACATGATGCAAGAGTCATAAAATTTGACGTGCTGCGTAAAGCGGCGGATCTGGCTTATGCCGGAGAATTGACCGAAGAAAAGATGAATGCTTACTATAAGGATCTGATTCCCGGTACCAAGGCCAATTACCGCTGTTGCGTATATAAGGAACGGGAAGTTCTAAGACAAAGAGGAAGGCTGGTCAGAGGCTTGATGGCCAATGATGTTGAAAAGAACAATCCCAAACAGATTGTTCAGGTCATTGAAGCAGCTTGTGACGGCTGTACGATCAAGAAAGTTTTGGTTACCGATAATTGCCGTAAATGTATGGCTAAAAGCTGTCAGGCTTCTTGTAAGTTTGATGCGATGAAAATGGGTAGCGACAAAGCCTATATTGATTATGATAAATGTAAATCATGCGGTGCTTGCGTAAAAGCATGTCCATTTAATGCGATCGTTCAAAGCGAGCGTCCATGTGTTCGCTCTTGTCCGGTAAATGCTATCTCGATGGATGAAAATGATTTGTGTGTCATTAATGAGGAAAACTGTATCAGCTGTGGTGCTTGTCAGGCTGGTTGCCCATTTGGAGCAATTGAAGATATCAGCTGGGTCGTACCAGTTTGCGAATTGTTGCGGATGAATACCCCTTGTATCGCTATTGTCGCGCCTAGCATCCAAGGACAATTTGAAAATGCAACATTTGCACAGATCAAACAAGGCATTAAAATGTTAGGCTTTGATAAAGTTTATGAAGCAGCCATCGGCGCTGATGCCATTGCTTATTATGAGCATGAAGAATTGATGGATCACATTGAAAAGAAGATCCCGATGACAACATCATGCTGTCCGGCATTTGTTAATATGGCTAAGTTACATTTCCCAAAAATATATGAGGAGAACGTATCAACGATGGTTTCGCCAATGATGGCCATAGCTCGCAAGCTAAAACAAGATTATCCAAAGCATGGCATTGTTTTTATCGGACCATGCGTTGCCAAGAAACAAGAAGCTATGGAATCTTTTACCGCTGTCGATTATGTTTTGACTTTTGAAGAATTAGCTGCAATGATGATCGCAAAGCATATCCATTGTGAAGAGCTAGAAGCAGCTGAGGAAGAAGTTGCTAGCGTATTTGGAAGAAATTTTGCCCAAGGCGGAGGAGTTAGCAAAGCTGTTGCCCAAGCAGCAAGCGAAAAGGAAAAACCAGCTATCAATGCTGTATATGCTGATGGCTGCATGGAATGCAAGAAACAGCTGATGTTGATGAAAGCCGGTAAATTTACTGGTGATATCCTTGAAGGCATGAGCTGTGTCGGAGGATGCATCAATGGACCAGGAGCATTTGAAACTAGCATCAAAGCAAAAGCAAGGATGAATAAAGAAAATTTAAGTGCGCAAAAGAAAACTATCAAGAGCGTCGTAGAAGAATTTAATTTTGAAAATGTGCATCTGCACCGAGAAAAATAAGAGGTATAATTTATGATCACTTTAGAAATTTGTATTGGTAGTTCTTGTTATGTCAAAGGATCGAATCAGGTCGTAAAGATCGTAAATGATCTATTAGCAGAAAAAAATTGGGAAGGCAAAGTAGAGGTCAAAGGTTCATTTTGCATGCAAGCATGTCAGGATAAACTGGGTTTAGGCATCAAGATCAACGGTGAAAGGATCGAAGGTATCAACCTTCAAAATGCGAAGGAAATAATCAGTAATAAGATCGAATCATTGCTATGATGAAATATATCAAGCTTAAAGAAGCAAATTGCCGTAATTGTCTTAGATGCATAAGAGTTTGTCCAACCAAAGCCATGAGCTACATCAATCATCAACCAACGATCATTGAAGATGAATGTATCTTATGTGGTGAATGCTATAAAGTTTGTCATCATAGTGCAAAAAAAATTATCAGTAATTTTCAAAAGGTCAAAGGATGGTTGGCGCAAGGCGAGCAGGTAATCATCAGCGTAGCGCCTAGTTTTGTAACAGTTTGGCCTAATTTTCAATGGCTGAAAGCTCAATTAAAAGCTCAGGGTTTTTATGATGTAGAAGAAACAGCTAATGGAGCGATCATGGTCTCCAAGGAATATAATAAATTAATTAGCGAAAAGAAGATGCGTAATATCATTTCTACATGTTGTCCAGCCGTTGTGTCATTGGTTGAAAAAGAATATGGTGATCTGGTCGATTGTTTAGCACCGATAGTATCACCTATGATCGCACATGGCATGGATATCAAGAAACGATATCCTAATGCGAAAGTGGTTTTCTTGTCGCCTTGCATCGCTAAAGAAAAAGAAGCTAATGATCCAAGGTTCATAGGAGCAGTCGATGCGACATTGAATGTTGAGGAGGTTGTAAATTGGATCGGTGTCGATGCTAGCTTAGAAGGCGGATGGGATGAAATTTCGCAGCCGATTGCCCGTTTATATCCAACTCCTAGCGGTATCTTGAAAACATTGGCAGATGATGATCATTATAAAAGAGTCAATGTTGAAGGCGTTAACCGGATCAAAGAATGCTTGGAAGCAATTCGCTCAGGAATGTTGGAAGGATATTTCTTTGAGATGAGTGCATGTAATGGTTCATGCGTTAACGGGCCATTATTATCGCATTTTAAACATAATGAATGGTTAGGTCAAAGCTTGATTCGTGATAATGTCGAAAAAGCTAAACCTATTCTAACCATGGGCAATGAGGAAGATCTTGTTGCTAAATGGGAAAAGCAAGATATATATCGGCCACGATATAGCGAAGAACAGATCCAAGATATCTTAAATCTAATGGGTAAAAATGTTAAAAGCAAAGAATTTAATTGCGGAGCATGTGGCTATGAAACTTGCCGTGATAAAGCGATTGCCGTTTTAGATGGCAAAGCAGATCCAAAGCTATGTTTGCCTTATGCTTTGGAGCATGCCCAAAGCGTCAGCAACATCATTATCAAAAACACGCCTAATGGAATCATTGTTATTGATAATAATAATCTAATAAAAGAAATTAATCCGGCGGCAATGTATATGCTGCATTTGGATACTATCAATCCCGTAGGTATGCCGATCGAAGCTATCTTGAATAAGGATGAATTTGCTGATTTTCTAAAAAATAAGCAAAATAGCAATGAAACACAATATTTTAGAGCTTATTATGAAGAATATGGTAAGACTTTTGATCACGCGATCATGCGCTTAAGCGATGAAGATTACTATGTTGTGATCCTTATGGATCTAACGGTGCAGGAAACCAAAGAAAAGATCATGAAAAAGATGCGTTCATCAACGATTGAAATAACACAGCAAGTCATTGATGAACAAATGCGAACTGTACAAGAAATAGCATCATTATTAGGAGAGACCACTGCGCGCAGCAAAGTGGCTTTGACTAAACTAAAAAAGGCCATGGAAGATGAAGGATAAGATCCATGTCAATGCTTGGAACAGTTCGTTAAACAAAAAAAATGAAGAATTATGCGGGGACAATGTTGTCAGCAAGATCAATGACGAATCATTTATCATGGTTTTAGGCCTTGAGAATGCAACAATTGGCCTGTTTCTTCCCATTTCGGGAAGAAAAAAATTCAATTAAGTTCTCAATTTTTG
>CASGCC010000135.1:0-764 GCA_949299585.1 uncultured Bacillota bacterium
AGAATATTGCTTTATCAAGAGAAAAATTACTTGAAGAGGTTTGGAAGAATGATTATTTCGGGGAAGATCGTACGGTAGATACACATATAAAGATGTTAAGACATAATTTAGGAGCGTATCGTGATCATATCGTTACAGTAAGAGGAATGGGATATAAATTTGAAGCATAATTTTTTGAAAGGATTAAAATTTAATGTCTGGCTGCAATTTTTTTTGGTAGCTTTAGGCGTGGTATTGATCATGGGCATCTTGCAGTTTTCTTTGATCAAGCCATATTTTAAAGATAATAAGGTACAATCGGTAAAAGCTTTAAGCGTAACGATGGAAGAAATGATCCTTGAAGAAAAAAGCTTCGGCAAAGCCTTGCAATTAATTGTCGATAACAATCTTTGCGCGATGATCGTCAATGATCAAGGAAGCGTTATTTATACAGGGGATAGCTTAGGAGCAAGCTGTGCGTTCAATCAAAGCGTCACCGTTGATGATCAAACTTTCGTGCCGATACAAGAAGCAATGATCTTAAATGATCTCACGCGTTCAAATGTGGGTGAGCTAAATATGACCTTAACAAATACCAAGACGCAGCAGGAAATGATCATTTATGGGAAACTGATCAAAGACAATTTAAGCAATTATTATCTTTATATTAATAGTCCACTTGAACCATATGATTCTTTGATCCGTTTTTTTGCTAATCAGTACTTATTTTATATGTTGATCATTGCGATAATTTCCGTTGTATTAGCAACTTTTTTATCAAATAA
>CASGCC010000135.1:807-5092 GCA_949299585.1 uncultured Bacillota bacterium
TATGAAAAAAAGTGCAGATATCCTTGCTACGGGCAATTATGATGTTCATTTTGATAACAGCTATTACAATGAACTGAATGATCTGGCAAATACTTTAAATGATGCTACGAGCAAATTATCAAAAGTTGACGAATTGCGCAAAGATCTAATTGCAAATGTATCGCATGATATCAAAACACCGCTTACCATGATCAAAGCATATGCGGAAATGATCATGGATATTAGCGGCGATAATAAGCAGAAGCGTGAGCAGCATCTTAATGTCATCATCGGCGAAGTTGATTATCTTGACCACTTGGTAAGCGACATGAGCGAGCTTAGCAAGCTGCAATCCGGCAATTATATCTTACAGCAGGCGAATTTTGATATCGTTAAGGTTATTAAAGAAATACTAAATATTTATCAGGTATTGATCAATGATCAGCATATTGATTGCAAATATATCGGCGATGACAGCGTAATTGTTTATGCTGATGAGATTAAGATCAAACAGGTCATCCAAAATTTTGTATCCAATGCAATCAAGCATACACAAGATGATGCAAAACTGATCATCAAGGTCATCAAGCTCGATGACGCGATCAGGGTTGAAGTTATAGATAATGGTCAAGGAATAAAAGAAGATGAATTGCCATATATCTGGGATCGATATTATAAGATCGATAAATCTTTTCGTCGCAATCAGCAATCTAGCGGTCTAGGACTAGCTATCGTAAAAGCTATCTTAGATGCGCATGGAGCTTCATATGGCGTTATAAGTGAACAGGGGAAAGGCTCATGTTTCTATTTTGAGTTGGTACAAGAAAATGTCTTTTGATTATTTACCAGGAACAAAAATTTATCTTAAACAACGATCTGATATGTTCAGGATCAATACTGATACGCATCTTTTAGGAAAATTCATGGAAATTAACAAAAAAGATCGAGTGTTAGACATAGGATGTAATAATGGAGCTTTATTGCTATATGCTAGTCAATATAGCCATCAGCTAGTGGGGATCGATATTTTAGAAGAGGCTATTGTATTAGCTAGAGAAAATCTGACTATGAATAATGTGCAAGCGCAATTATATAATGTTAAGGCACAAGATTTTAATGATGAGCCTTTTGATAAGATCGTATGTAATCCGCCATATTTCAATACCAAAGAAATTGGCAATAAGAACATGAATTATTTTTTAGAAGTTGCTCGGCATGATAAATATTTGCCTTTAGATGAATTATTTGAATGCTTTAAACGCTTGATAAAAGATAATGGAACTGTTTATATGGTCCATCGTCCTAGTTATCTACCTATGATCTTAGATATTGCCAAAAATTATAAGTTTAAATGTATCAAGATGAAGATGATATATGATGAAAATAAACAGGAAGCTGTTAGCGTTTTGTTAGCTTTTAAAATAGGAAAAGTTGATTTGATAAAAGTAGAAAGAGATGAGATCATTCGTTGATCTTATCGATGATATTGCATCGATGACATATTATTTGATGAGTTAAAATTATCATAAGCATTTTGCACATCATTGAGCGAAATGAACGGCTTTAAAATCGTTTGAAGCCCTTAATTTAAAATATTTATTGACAGTGAAAATGGCCTTTGTTATAATCTCTGTGTTATTAGCCCTTCTAGGGTCTATAACCGCTCAAAAAAGGTTAAAAGTATAGTGATATCACCTTTGTTTGGCGCGTCTTAAGATAAATGAAATAGGAGGTGCAAGAATGTACGCAATTATCGAAACAGGCGGTAAGCAATTACGTGTTGAGGAAGGAGCAGTAATCTACGTTGAAAAGTTAGATGCTAATGTTGGTGACGAAGTAGTCATGGACAAAGTTGTATTGTGCAATAATGGTACAACTAAAATTGGTACTCCATATGTAGATGGTGCTAAAGTAACTTGTAAAGTTGAAAAACAAGGTAAAGAAAAGAAAATTACAATTTTCAAATACAAGGCTAAAAAAGGTTCTACTTACCGTAAACAAGGTCACAGACAACCTTATACTAAGCTAACAGTTACAAAGATCGAGGCTTAAGAAAAATGATCAAAGTAAATGTTCAGACCAAAGATAATTGGATCGTTGGTATGAATGTTAACGGACATGCGGAATATGCTGAGCATGGAAATGATTTAGTTTGTGCAGGTGTTAGCTGTATCATGTTTGGTTTATGCAATGCTTTAGATATGCTGTGTCAAGTTGAAGCTGAAGCTGTCAGCAATAAGATCACGATAGATATCGAAGCGCCTACTGAACATACTCAGCTTATCATGCAAACAGCGCTGATTCAGCTACAAACGGTTGAACAGCAATTTTCAGAATTTATTAAAATAAAGATACAGGAGGTGTGATCCATGAAGTTTTTATTAAATATTCAATTCTTTGCATCTAAAAAGGGAGTTGGTTCGACAAAGAACGGACGTGATTCTCATTCAAAACGCTTAGGAGCAAAAAAAGCTGATGGTGAATTTGCAAGTGCTGGTTCTATCATCTATCGTCAGCGTGGTACAAAGATTCATCCAGGTTTAAATGTAGGTCGTGGTGGCGATGATACATTGTTTGCTATGGTTGATGGCATTGTAAAATTTGAACGCTTAGGTAAAGATAAGAAAAAAGTTTCAGTATATCCACAAGCTTAATTTTAGTCCCCAGGTTTTTTGGGGATTTTTTTTGGAGGTAAATGATGTTCGTAGATCGTGTTGTAGTAAAATTAAAAGCTGGTAATGGTGGTAATGGTATCGTATCATTTCGCCGCGAAGCTCACGTTCCATTAGGCGGTCCTAATGGCGGAGATGGCGGAAATGGCGGCAGCATCTACTTTATGGTCGATACCAATAAGTCTACATTGCTTGATCTTAGATATATTAAAAAAATAACAGCAAAAAATGGAGAAAATGGCAAGAGCAAGAAAATGCATGGCGCTAGCGGAGCTGATGTTTATGTAAAGGTGCCACAGGGAACGATGATCAAAGATGCCGCTACCAATGAACTTATTTGTGATCTATGCGAGCCTGAGCAAAAATATGAGGTTTGCAAAGGTGGAAAAGGCGGAAGAGGCAATTACCATTTTGCTAGTGGAAAGGATAACGCTCCAGAATATGCTGAACAAGGAACGTTAGGAGAAAGCAAAGAAGTTATCTTGGAATTGAAATTACTGGCGGATGTTGGATTGGTAGGCTTTCCTTCAGTAGGAAAATCTACGCTTTTATCCGTAGTTTCGAAAGCTCGTCCGGAAATTGCGGACTATCCGTTTACGACATTGGTCCCTAATTTAGGGGTCGTACAGGTAAAGGATGGTCGCAGCTTTGTGATGGCTGATCTTCCAGGGCTTATTGAAGGTGCTAGTCAGGGCAAGGGCCTTGGTATCCAGTTTTTAAAGCACATTGAAAGATGTCGCGTACTTGTTCATGTCATCGATATGGGAGCAAATGATGGTCGAGATCCTTTGGAAGATTATCGCATCATCAACGAAGAATTAAAACAATATCATATGCGTTTAAGCGAAAGACCGCAAATCGTCGTGGCAAATAAGATGGATCTTGAACATGCCCAAGAAAATTTAGCTCGCTTCAAGGAAGCGTATCCTGATGTTGAAGTGATAGAAACGATGACCATCATTCATGAAGGCATTGATAAATTACTTTATAGATGTATGGATCTATTAGAAAAAACTCCAGCATTTCCTCTTGTCGATGAGCAAGAAAAAGAAGAAAGGGTCGTTTATAAATATCGTCCAAAAGATCCTATCTTTACTATTAGCAATCTTGGCAATGGTCAGTATCGAGTTAATGGAGATAAGATCGTTCAATTATTTAAAAATACGAATTTTGATGATGAAAAACAAGCCCTTTCAGCCGGAGGAAATCCTGTATGTGGGGCTTCAGGGCCTGCACGGCTATCAGGAAAATTTCCTGAAAGAAAGGGGCGTTAAGTATCAGATACAGACGGAGAACTTCGTTCCCCAGGAGGAAATCAAGGCCTTCGCGGAAACGTTCGACCACATCCTGGTGCATTTTGATGTGGACGTACTGGATGAACATTTGTTCCACTCCACCTATTTCGCTAATCCGAATCTTGTCGGAGACGGTTCAGGAGGCGGACGCATGACAATGGAACAACTTGCTTCAATCCTGCATCTTGTTGCCGCCAACTCAGAAATTGCAGGCTTAACGATTGCCGAATACCTTCCGTTTGACGAAGAGCGTCTGCACAAGCTTTTCGGCTCATTGAAGCTTTTCACTGATTAATTTTTTTAGAGGACTTCCATGTCGGTTTTGATGCCCGAACCCAA
>CASGCC010000136.1 GCA_949299585.1 uncultured Bacillota bacterium
GCTATAAAAGAGCTGACCGATACCTTGGTCATTTGTGATAAATTGTTGAATACCTTAAATGATTGTTTTGATGCTTATGGTCAGGTAGCAAGCAATGCAAGCGATCAATTGCGGACGATCAGGCAAGGCTTAGCGCAAATAGATCAAAGAATAATGGATACAGCTAATAACTTTGTAAAAAATCATGGCAGCTCGGTAGTTGATGGTATAATTAGCACGCGCAACAATCGTGTTTGTATCTTGATGAAAGCAAGCGATAAAAATACTTATGGCGGTTTCGTACATGGAGAAAGTGCTAGTGGTATGGCATCTTATGTGGAACCTAAGGAATTGATCGCTTTAAATAATCAGAAACAATCGCTTTTAGATAAAGAACAAATTGAAATAATGCGCATCTTGACCAATTGTACAAATTTAGTAGCGCAAAATTATCATGATCTTCATAATAATCTAAACACCATTACCTTGTTGGATGTAATTTTTGCAAAGGCTAGCTGGGGCAAGGAACATGATGCTTGCGTTGCGACCTTAACAAACGAAAAGCATGTTCATTTGCAAAAAGCTTTTCATCCTTTGATCGATGCCCAAAAGGTAGTAAAGAATGATTATCGCCTTGGCGATGAGCATTCGATGCTGCTGATCACTGGACCAAATACCGGCGGGAAGACCGTAACCTTAAAAGTAATAGCATTAAGTGTCTTGATGACCTATAGCGGAATGCCAATTTGCGCGCAAAGCGCTCAGTTAGGTTTTTTTGATCGTGTTTTCATCGATATTGGCGATATGCAAAGCGTAGAGCAAAGTTTGAGTACCTTCAGTGCACACCTTTCTAATCTTGCTTATATCGTCGATCATGCCACTAGCTCTTCATTAGTATTATTGGATGAAATTGGCAGCGGTACCGATCCCAAAGAGGGTGAAGCGTTGGCTATTGCAATTTTAAATTATTTAAGGCAACTAAGATGTCATTGTGTAGCAACGACCCATTATAATCGTTTAAAAACTTATGGCAAGCGCCATGAAGATGTTCTAGTTGCTAGCGTATTGTTTGATGAAGCTACATTGAGTCCAACATATAAATATGTGGAAAATTTAACCGGTCAAAGCAATGCTTTGACCATAGCTGCAAAATATGGCTTAAAAAAACAGATCGTCAATGAAGCAAGGTTCTTAGCACAACAAAACAAAAGCCAAGAAGAAATGCTTATCGAGAAATTAGAGCAACAATTAAATGAAGCAGAACGGTTAAATCAAGAATTATCAAGCAAGATCCAAGCTAATGATAAATTGAAAAAAGAGTTGGAGCAAAAGGAACAAAAGCTTAATAATTATCTAGAACATGCCAAAGAAGATGCGCTTATCAAAGCTCAAGAATATATCGATTCTATCAAAGGCCAAGCTGATGATATCTTAGCTGCCATCCGTATGCAACAAAATAATGCTAAATTTCATGAAGTACTTTCTCAAAGCAAAAAACTAGATAATTTAATAGTTGAAGAACCTGAAGATGAAGAAGATGATACGATAAAAGAAGGAGATAATGTTGAGATCAAGCAGACCAATCAACTTGCAACGGTCATCAGCATCGACCGTAATAACGTTATCCTAGATCTTAATGGTATCAAGGTAAGGTCAAAATTAAGCAAGATTCGCAAAAGTCATAAGCATGTCGTAAAAAAAGCTATGAAGCCTAAGAAAAGAGAAATAAGCATTCGTACGATGCCGATGGAATGTAATTTGATCGGCATGCATGTCGATGAAGCCCTAGATATGCTGTATAAATATCTTGATGATGCCAAAATGGCTGGCTTGAAAACCTGCCGCATAATTCATGGAGATGGTACTGGCGCCTTAAGAAAAGCCGTTCATCAAGCATTGGCAAAAGATAAAGATATCAAAGAATTCAGGATTGGAAATTATAATGAAGGTTCGACAGGGGCAACGGTCGTTACCTTCAATGGAGCATGATATGAATGAAGCTTTAAAGGTAAAATTAAGTAATTTGACCAAAGAACCAGGCTGTTATCTGATGAAAGATAAAAATAATCAGATCATTTATGTTGGCAAAGCTAAAAATCTCCATAATAGGGTTAATCAATATTTTGTTGGTTCCCATGATTATAAGACAACAAAGTTAGTAGCCAATATCGTTGATTTTGATTTTATCATTTGTAAAAGCGAAAAAGAAGCATTGGTATTAGAGATAAATTTGATCAAAAAGCATCGTCCAAAATATAACATCATGTTTATCGATGATAAAAGTTATCCTTACATCAAATTAACCAAAGAACAATATCCTACGTTGCGTGTCGTTAGAGAAGCCAAAAAGGATAGATCGAGCAAATATTTTGGACCATATCCCGATGCTAGTGCCGCTCATCAAACGATTGCCATCTTAAATAAGCTATATCCTTTGCGAAAATGTAATAAAATGCCAAAAAAAGTTTGCTTGTATTATCATATCGGCCAGTGTCTAGGCCCTTGTGAATTTAAGGTTGAACCAAATGTTTATGATGATATGGTACAAGCAATAACTAATTTTCTAAATGGCAATACTCAAGATCTACTTAATGAATTAAAAGAAAAGATGTATGTGCAAAGCGAAGCGTTAAATTTTGAAAAAGCACAAGAATATAGTGAAATGATCAAAGCGATCGAACATATCAGCGATAAACAGGATATCGAAAGTGAAAATCGCGCTAATTTGGATGCGTTCGCTTATTATGCTGATAAGGGTTATATATCTATCCAAGGTTTCTTTGTGCGGCGAGGCATTATCCTGGAGAAAGAATTTAAGCTTATTCCATTATATGGTGATGCGCAAGAAGAATTTATTTCGTTTGTTATGCAGTATTATCAAGATCATCCATTTAGCACGGAACTGGTTTTACCTAAGGATGTAGATATCAGCATCTTAAACGAGGTCTTGGAGGTAAAGATCTTTCAGCCTCAAAAAGGATATCGTCAAAAAATCATTGAAATGGCGATAAGTAACGCTAAGGAACAGCTACTGCTGAAATTTGAAAATCAAAATGATCAAGATTCGTTGCTTCAAGCTAGCGTTGATGAATTTTCAGCGTTGATGAATAAAGAGATCCATCGTATCGAACTTTATGATAATAGCCATATTCAAGGAGCGTTTAATGTTAGTGCATGCGTAGTATTTGAAGATGGCTTACCAGTTAAGAAAGATTATCGTTTATATAAATTAAGTACATATGTCAGTGATGTTGACAGCATGAAAGAAGTTATCTATCGTCGATATTTTCGCATTTTAAATGAAGGGGGAATTTTTCCCGATTGTATCTTGGTCGATGGCGGTATCATGCAGATCAATGCTGCCAAACAAATCCTAAACGATCTAGATATTGAAATGTTGGTATGTGGCTTGGTGAAAGATGATAAGCATAATAGCGCTAATCTGGTAAATGATAAAAATGAGATCATAAATATCAAACATGATTCTAATCTGTTTTTTATGTTGGCAAGAATGCAGGATGAGGTACATCGCGTAGCAGTTGGCTTTCATCGTAAGCTTAGAAGCAAAGCACAAAACGCTTCGATCTTAGATGAGATCGATGGTGTTGGCAATATCCGGAAAAAACAATTATTAAAATATTTTAAAAGTTTTAAGAGAATAAAAAATGCTTCGATCGAAGAACTAGCACAGATCGTTCCTGAACAGGTGGCGAAAAATATTTTCAATACCTTGCACAATGAGGTATAATATTTAGCAAGAGGTAACTTAAAGTGGAAAAAAAGAAACATATCTTTGTCGCATGCCTGCTAGTGATCGCTATAGCCTGCATCGGCATTATGAATATCAAATATGATCGGCTTTCACGTTATCCTTATCAAGATGAGGAATCAAGAAAGATCATTAATGAATATCTAACAGATGAAGAAATAGAATATATCATCGAGTATAGCATTGCTCCTAATGTTTTTATTTCTTTTATCGATGTTGACGGTTTTAATATCTATCATGCTAGTGAATACAAGCAGCTAAGTAATTTATTATGGCAAGAAAAACCTGAAAATATCGTGCAGATGGTCGAAGCTACCCGTGATTATATCACGGTCGATCAATTATATAATCTTTTGAATAATTATAAATACAATGAGATCATTTATTATTTTGAGATCAAGGATGCTTATAATCCCGATAGTATCTTGGTTGATAATGCTAAAAGCATTGATGCTTATCTAGACGATACTTATACCGTAGGCATCCGGGTCCCTAGCAATTTGCAAGCCATCGATGAAGA
>CASGCC010000137.1 GCA_949299585.1 uncultured Bacillota bacterium
GGTCGTATTATCGCAAAGATATGATTCGATCGTAAAGGTATAAGTATTTCCCGCATAAGAAGCGTTAAAATAAAGATCATCGCCATCAGTACCAGAACCATCCCAGTTATACAAGAAAGCTACATCATTGCCATCAGCATCCTGGCCAGCAGCTTCAACGACCATACCGGTAAAGGTAACTTTTTGATTTTGATAATTGATCAGATCTTCACTAGCTAATAATTCCGTAACATCGATAGGTTCAGCAATGTAGGTATCTGCACCCTCAACAAATTCAAAGCTACCATCCATGATCTCAACTTCACCAGACCATTCTGCCTTATAACCTGTAACTTTGATCTTCGTACCAGGAACTAATTTATCATAATCTTCTTGAGAACAAGCCATATCATAAACAAAATATGCTCCCTCAGGCGTTTGGGTATATACGGTTGCTTTATCTTCCCACCAAGATTGTTTTGCTTGTACATAGGTCTCCACGCAAACCTGCGTATCTAGCTCAGCTGCCATATATTCCTCATAGCTCATCACGGCAACATCTGCTGCCACCGTTTCAGCAGGTGCGCTAGTTTCAGTAGCCTCAGTTGTCGCAGGTGCTGTTTCCACAGTTTCTTCCTGTTTTGCGCAGCCGGTAAAACTTAAAGCTAAAGCCATGGCCAAAGCCAAAAATAATAACTTTTTCATATTCTTATCTCCTTGATCTTTCGTTTTAATTATAATCTTAAATTAGCTAAAATCAATGTTTCTCAACTTTTTTTTGCCTTATTTGCCTAATAAATGCCAAGATCAGCCCGCACCAAACCACCGCCAATGATCCTATCAACACTTTAGCTGTTAAAGGCAAAGGCCCAAGATCCCGCGCGCTATCAGCAGCCATGATCTCATCTAGATGGTATAAAGCACTAACATCAGCAAACAGCTGATCAAAATAAGCATCATCGACCGTTTCTTTACGGCGAATCGATTTAACGGTATTTTCGATCAGTTGGCCGGCGGTATCCCTTACCGAACTCGAACCGTTAAAAACCGGTGTGATGAAGGTATTATCCACATTGGCCAACAAGATATTCGTTGCTTGCAGCTTGACATCATAATGAAGATCATCATCGCTGCCCGCTGCTGCTAGATAATCTTGATAAGCTTCATCCTGTTGTGCCATATACGTTACCGGCACATAGCCTTCGGTCTGGGCATAAGCTATCTGGATATCATTGGTCAAAAGATATTGTACAAATAACCACGATGCTAAAACTTCCTGGGGATCTTCTTTGTTAAAGATACAGATCGAAGGACCTTGAGAGATCATCTTCGGATCATCAGGATCAAGCTGCGGGATTTCCATGACTACCGTTTCAAAATCCACCAAAGCATCTTCGCTGATATCGATAAGCGGAGCATCAGCTCCCATCCATGTAGCTCCTGCTGTTGAATCAATCGCAAAGATGCATTGCCCAGCGTTTAAAAAATTAGCGGGATAACCGGAAATCTTAAAGGTCGAAAAAGCTCCGGAAGCGGTATGCTTGGCAATCGTTCGTAAAAAATCCTTGGTCGTATCATTAAACAATAATACTTCCCCCTGCTCATTGCTGTAGCCCGCATCAGCCTGCGCTAGATATTGGATCATCATATTATCCGTCGACTTATAAATGAAAGGAATCAATACTTGTTGCCCGTTAAGCAGATAATTGCCATCTTCATCTTTAGCCATTGCCGCTTCGCTAACTTCCCAGATAAAATCCCAGGTCAAATGTTCTGGCAAAGCATATCCCAGCTTTTCAACAAAAGTCTTATTGATATAGCACACTTCGCTCGAGCGCATGAATGGCATCGCATAATAATGATCGCCAATCTTGCCTTCCTCAAGATACTTGCTGATGATCTGCTCCTTGCTTGGCGACACGAACGACAATTCGCTGCTGCCTAAGCCATATGTAGGATCGTCCATCAGATCATCAAGAGGCACAACGATATTATCGCCCGTCAGATATGTCGCGATATGATCAGGATAACTGATACAGATATTAGGGGTCGTTCTCGTAGCTATATTGGTTATGACATCATTATAGATCTTGCCATAATCCGTATATAAACGCAGATTCACGGTAATATTAGGATATAAGGATTGAAATTCTTCGATCGCCTGTTTATAGATATCGGTCTGCGTCTTATTGGTATCATTTTTTGCCCAAAAGGTCAGTTCAAAGTTCCGGTCGGTATCTAAGCTAACAGGCACCTGAAAACTAACGCTTTCTTTAGAACCATGACAGCCTCCAAGCAGCAATACCAGTCCCAAGATGATGATCTTTCTAATAACTCTCATCCTTTGATACCTCCCTTAGAAACGCCAGCCATGATCTTTTTACGGAAGATCAAGAACAAGATGATCAAAGGTATCGAAATAACCACGACCGCTGCCATCATGGCCGGGATATTCTCCCGTCCAAAGCCATTTTCTCTAATTTCTTGGATACCATTGGATACCAGAAAATAAGCTGGATCATCAGTGATCAAGCGTGGCCAGACATAGGAATTCCAGCATTCGATGATCTTTAAGATGATGATCGTGATCAACGTAGGCTTGCAGATCGGGATCATCACTTTAAATAAATACTTTAGATCAGAAGTACCATCGACCTTTGCCGCCTTATATAATTCATCCGGCACTTGTTCAAAAGCCTCTTTCAAAAGATAGATATAAAACACCGATGTAACCGACGGTAAGATCAAGCCTAAAAAACTATTGCGCAGATCCCATTGCGTGATCGTTGCAAAATTTGTGATGACCACCAATTCGCTAGGAATCATCATCAAAGCCAAAAATAACGTAAAAACCACGTTTTTACCTTTAAACTGCAAGCGTGCAAAAGCATAGGCTGCCAAGGTAATGACCACGACCATCAAAGCGGTCGTAACCAACGCAAATATCACCGTATTAAGCAAATAACGATCAAGTTCGACCGCACTAAACGCTTCAAAATAATTATTTAAGGTCGGCTCTAAGGTAAAAAAGGCCGGAACATATTCCGCATTATATGCGCCATAATCTTTAAGCGAAGTCAAGACCATCCAATAAAACGGAAAGATTACGATCAACGCCCAAACGCTCAGCATCACATAGGTAAAGATCTTCAAGATCTTATCTTGCCGCTGTAATCTTAACTGCCGCTTTTTAAAATCAAGTTCCACGATCTATCCCTCCCCTTTAATATTGCACATATTTCTTGCTAACCAACAAATTGATGCAGGTAATGGTCAGCACGATCACAAACAATATGATCGCCGCACTCGAAGCATATGACGGATAACCACCGCTGCTGCCATAAAGCATATCATAAACATAGCCAACGATCGTATTCATCCCAGCGGCATTCAAATTGGTACCAAATAATGCAACTGCATCGCTATAAGCCTTAAAAGCGCCGATAAAGCCGGTAATGATCAAATAAAACAGCATCGGCGATATCATCGGCAAGGTAATCTTATAAAAGATCGTCCAACGACTAGCGCCATCGATCTTTGCCGCCTTATAGTAATCTTGGTTAACCGAAGCCAGGGCACCGGTCAATACCAAGATCTTGAATGGCAAGACTACCCATATCGTATAGAAGCATAACACGAACATCTTTGCCCAATAAGGCCCATCGATAAAATCTATGCTAGATATGCCAAAAACGCTTAAAAGCAAATTAACCAAGCCAACCGTATATTCTGTTTTTTGAAACAAGATCATAAAGACCAGACCAACTGCCAAGGTGTTGGTAACATACGGCAAGAAATAAATGGTTTGATATAGATTGCGCAAGGCCTTGATCGAACTTAGGCCCAAGGAAATAAGCAACGCCAGCAAGGTCGAAAGCGGCACGGTAATTACCACCAAGATAAAGGTATTTTGCACAGCTTGTAAAAAATAAGGATCATGCAAGACATAAGCATAGTTATATGCTCCCACCCCAGTATAAGTCTGCGAAGCAAAATTATAGCTTTCCTCCAGTGAATAAACAAATACATCAAAAAGTGGATATACCAAAAAGATGACCAAGAAGATCAAGGCTGGCAACAGATACAGCCACGCTTTATATTGTTGTTTTTTCATCGCTTATCAAGCCTTCTTTCATTTCCAGCATCAAAGATAAAAACTTTTGCTTTTTTCAAG
>CASGCC010000138.1 GCA_949299585.1 uncultured Bacillota bacterium
GAGATCCACTCCATGAGCATGGAATTTTTTACTTATCCTTATATGGATAAATTTTTTGGCAAAGATGCTGAAAAATATCATTATGCTCATTTTTCAAATGTGTTTAAATTTCTGCCGTATGGGGTCTTAGTTGATCATTTTCAACATGAAATATATGCAAATCCTGATATGACTCCTCAACAACGTAAGGATACATGGCGAAGATTAGAACATAAATATACGCCATATAAAGATTATGAAGGAAATGAAATGCTAGAGAAGGGATGCTGGTGGTATCAGCAAGGACATATCTTTAGCAGCCCTTTCTATTACATTGATTATACTTTAGCACAAGTATGCGCATTACAGTTCTGGGATCGCATGTATAATCAAGACTCCCAAGCTTGGGATGACTATATCAAGCTTTGCAAGCTGGGAGGAACAAAAACCTTCTTAAAACTTATAGAAGCGGTGAATCTAAGATCACCATTTGATAACGATTGCTTGTTGAAAACCTTAGATGATGCTAAAGCTTACTTAGAAACTTTTGATCAAGAAACATTGAAATAGCCTTTTAATAGGCTATTTTTTACTAGAAGAAATTATCAATGTAAATTGTGTATAAATGATAATCATCAAGATGATGAAATAAAAATAAGTTCAGCGCATTTATAGCTGAACTTATTTTTATGGTCTTAATATTTGAAGCGTTGACGATAAGTACATCTTTGGCATAATTTTTCGTGGCATTGATTATTATGAAAATCATTAATAATGTTTCGATATTTTGGGGAATTCATTATTTCGCTTAAATCTTGTTCGAAAATGTTGCCTAGATCAATTTCTCCTTGAGCATCTAAGCAACATAGGCTAACTTGACCATTTGCCAAAATAGCTAACATATTGTTGGCTGCATAACAATAGCCATCATGATCTATATTGTTGGCGATAGAAGGCCATTCAAATTCATCTTGAAAATATAAGAAAAGATTTTCAGCTAATTGATAACTATCAGCTTTTTTTGTAAGCTGTAATTTATATTTTTGACAAATGATATCATATAATGCTTTTGATTTATCTCCCATGTTATTTCGATTCCAAAAGCGTAATTCGATGTACTTTTTTTTAGCTTGCGAAATGAAATCATCTATAGGCTGGAAGTAAGTGTGAATATCTTGGTTTTGCTGATCGATAGAGTGCAAGGAAAAACTTATCTTGCGTAATGATGAATGTTGATGGATATTCATATGATTTTTGATCAAAGTTCCATTTGTGACTAATTGTACCTGTAAATTTTCTTGATCGCATAATGTTAAGAAGGTTTCGATCTTTGGATGTAATAAGGGTTCACCTTGAACATGAAGATAGATATATGATGTGATTGGCTTGATTTGCTTGATGATATGCTGAAATTGTTCTTGGGTCATAAAACGAGAAGAACGAGTGTTTTTAAGACAAAAACTGCAATTAAGATTGCAGTTGTTTGTTATTTCGATATAAACCCGTTTAATAGTCATTAGCGATTAAAACGTGCAAGGAAAGCCTTGGTCCTTTCACTGGTAGGATGTTCAAATATCTGTTGAGGTGTACCTTGTTCTTCGATGATTCCATTTGCCATAAAGACTACTTTTGTACTAACATCTTTAGCAAAGCTCATTTCGTGGGTTACGATGACCATTGTAAGGCCTTCTTGTGCTAAACCTTTCATTACATCAAGAACTTCGCCAACCATTTCAGGATCTAGCGCGCTTGTTGGTTCGTCGAATAACAAAATCTCTGGGTCCATGCAAAGGGCTCTAGCGATTGCCACTCGCTGTTTTTGGCCTCCAGATAATGTATTAACATTTGCATGAGCAAAACTATCCATTCCAACTTTCTTTAAAAAATATAAAGCTTTTTCTTGAGCATCAGCTGCGTTTCTTTTTAATACTTTTTGCTGGGCAAGCATGCAGTTTTTTAATACGGTCATATTGTTAAATAAATTAAATTGTTGAAATACCATTCCAACTTTTGCACGATAGGCATTGATGTCTTTAGTATGTAGGATGTCTTGCCCATCTACGATGATCTCGCCGCTGTCAGCTACTTCCAAAAGATTTAGGCATCGAAGCATGGTAGATTTACCTGAACCGCTAGCGCCTATCAAACATACGACATCATTTTTATTTACTTCAAAACTAACACCTTTTAATACTTCGAGATGGTCAAAGTTTTTATGAACATCTTTGATCTTAATAAGTTCTTTCATGTTCTTCTTGCTCCTTTGCTAAATTCATAGTTTTGGCAAATGTATCAGACTGAGGTAGGGTGGTTTTACTATGATTCATCCTTTTTTCGATTTGATTTAAGATAAAGCTTGTAGTCATGGTCATGCATAGATATACACAAGCGGTAATAAAATAAGTTTCAGTAAATTTATAAGTAGAACCGGCAATAGATTTAGCTTGGAACATTAATTCAGTAATTGAAATGATCATTAAAACACTGCTATCCTTTATGTTAACGATAAATTCATTACCGATTGATGGAAAAGCATTTTTGATTGCTTGTGGAAGGATAACATTGATCATGGTTTGCATATTTGACATTCCTAAGCTTCTAGCCGCTTCGGTTTGACCGATATCGATTGATTGGATACCGCTTCTAATTATTTCGGCCATATATGCTCCAGTATTGATACTAATAACAAATATTCCTGCTGGTATATATGTCCAATTGAAAATAGGACGAAGCGCATAGAATAAGAAGACGGCTTGAACCATCATGGGAGTGCCTCTAAATACTTCAATATATATCCATGAAATGATGTCATATAATTTTTTGATCATTTTTGCTGAAGAAGGTGCGGTTTTATCAAGCTTTATGGCTCTAATTCCGCCAACCAGTAGTCCTAAAGCTAAACCGATGATAGTACCGCTAAATGCTATTAGTAATGTTGTTTTGATGCCTAAAAAGAAGCTAGGCCAATATTTGATCAAAATATTGGCACAATCTGTAAAAAATTCCATTATTCGTTAGTGGCTGGTTGGCGGTTAGTAGCATCGATCATTAGCTGATTTCTTTCATCTTGTGAAATACCGGCTAATATCTCGTTGATTGATTCTAATAATTCACTATCTTTAGCTAAAGCGATAGAAACCGAAGTATCAGCTTCAAAACCATGTCCTTCTTCAAATTTTACAATAGTTAAACCATCATTGGCTGCAACAACACCTTCTGCTACTGGAAGCTCAGCAGTAATAGCGTCAACTTCACCTTCATTTAATGCTAAAACCATGCGTGGATATGAGTCTTGTGGTGTCATGTGTTCGACGCCGTCGATTTGATCGATGACATCATCATATAATGTTGCAATTTGTCCCATTACTTTACGACCGCTTAATTCTTGAATATCGGTGATATCAACAAGATCACTGTCGCTACGAACGATAACAACCATTTGTGATTCATAATATGGTTCAGTGAAATCAACTTCTTCGCGGCGCTCAGGAGTATCGGTCATACCAGCGATGATAGCGTCGATATCGCCTTGATTGATAGATATTATCAGATTATCCCATGCAACTTTCTTAACTTCCAATTCTTTTCCTAACTCATCAGCAATTCTTTTTGCAATAACTACATCGTATCCATCACAATAATCAACATCACTGATCTTTACCGCTGTGTCATTTGCCTCTACCTGGGTCCAATTGAATGGTGCATAGTCGCATTCCATACCAACAACAAATTTATCTTCATTGCTATTGTTGTCTACAGTATCTTGAGTGTCTTGGGTAGTTTGAGATGAGCATCCTACCATTAGTAGGGCTAGAGCTAAAGCTAATAATTTTTTCATTTTCTTATCCTCATTCTTTCTAGATAAAATAAAACCGTATGCTTATTACATACGGTTGATTTGCAGTATATAATAGCACCTCTTCGATTGAAGGAGTGTCATAAGTATTTCCTATGACCCCACAAGATAAGTACGCCTACTTAATCTTGTTCGGCGATGATTGCCTTTCACCAAATCTCAAACATTTGCCAACTAAATTTGGTTACTATTCTGCATCGCTACCTCTATGTTTTACTTTATGTATTGTATAATAAATAGCAATTTGTTTTTTGTCAATAGTT
>CASGCC010000139.1 GCA_949299585.1 uncultured Bacillota bacterium
CAAGTAATATTCGCACTTGCTGACAGGCTCTCATATGCACACTTGTGTGCTGCTAGTGAGTTTAGGGCTATGCCCGAAAAAGAAAAACCACTGGCTATGCCAGTGGATATTTATTGTTAATACCAAATGATATACAAGATTATTTCGATGATGCTGATAACAAAAGCAAAGATACATAAGCCAGCGCCAAAATAGCTTAAGCGAACCTTTCTTTTGACCCCATCGGGATTATTATCGTAATGTTGGCAATAGAAAATGATATTGGCGGTGAATAATTTGTAATATACATAACCGATGATGGCAATAAACGCAGTAACGATACAAATGGAATTCAAATATGTCGCGATATAAGTACCATTGATATTAAGCAGGATAAAACTAGCAATTAAGGTAATGATCGAAAGTGCTAAGCAAAATAACAGTATTTTCTTAAGTTTTAGGATCTTTTGTGCTTTAGCCAGATAATTTTCTTGATCGTTCATGATAACATCTCCTTTATCATATTATACGTGGTATAAAGAAACATTGCAATATATTTATATGATAAAATATATAATTCTTATAAAACTTATTTCTTTATCATGCGAATGAAAATGTAAATTTTTCTTTACAATATTTTAAGATAAGAATATAATTTACAAATCAATTGTTGTCATATAATGTCTTGATATGGAAGACAGTTTCTACGCTTTACCAATGAAATAAAGCACTATGGCACTCCAGTGTCATTGATGACTATTGGTTATTAATGATTTTGGGGAGGATATAATGGAAAAAATCAAAAAGTTTTTTGATCTAGATGGTCGAAAGACATCTTTTAGCGTTGAGCTAATCGCCGGTATTACTACTTTCATGACCATGGCTTATGTTTTGGTCGTACAGCCATCAGCAATCGTTGGCTTTGCAGGCAATAGCGTTGTGGATGTAAATGGAGTAATGATCTCAAAAGAAGCGATCGTTATTACTTGTTCATTGATTTCTGCGCTAATTACGATCTTAATGGGCTTATATGCTAATTTACCATTTGCTTTATCTTGTGGCATGGGAAGCAATTTCATGTTTGGTGCTTTGATCCAGTCTGGTTCGCTGTCATTTGCCCAAGCTATGACCATGACCTTGGTATCAGGTATCGTCTTTGTGCTATTAAATATTTTTGGTATAAGAGATGTCATCGTTAGGATGATGCCAAAGAATATCAAGATTGCCATAGGTACTGCAATTGGTTTTTTATTGCTTATTTAGGATTTGATAATACTGGTATCGGTAGCTTTGTTGATGGGATCGGCATGGGCAACTTCAAAGATCCTGCTATTGTCTTAGCGATCCTTGGCTTGGTTATCATTGCTATCTTAACGGCTTATAAAGTAAAAGGTGCGATCTTGATAGGTGTAGTAGTGATTACCTTATTGGGAATTCCATTTGGAGTTACGACCGTTCCTGAATCTTTGATCTTGGTTCCAGATTTTTCAACTGTTGAAAATGTTGTTTTCCAATTAGATTTTACATCGATCTGGACAGCTGAAGGCTTGGTATTGATGTTTATCGCATTCTTTGGTGATTTCTTTTCAACTTTAGGTACGGTGCTAGGAGTTGCGGGCAAAGCTAATATGTTGGATGAAAATGGTAATTTAGAAGGCATTGAAAAACCATTCTTGGTAGATGCTATCGGTACTTGCGTTGGAGCTTTGACGGGTTGTACGACGGTTACGACTTTCGTCGAATCAACATCAGGAGTTGAGGCTGGCGGTAGAACTGGTCTTACTTCTATCGTTGTTGGAGCATTATTTTTCTTGATGATCTTTTTCTCACCATTAGTGTTGATGATTCCAAATGCAGCAACTGGACCGGCATTGATCTTTGTTGGCTTCATCATGATCCAAGGCTTTAAGGATATTGACTTCAGTGATTTTACCGAAGCAATTGGCCCATTTGTTATGATCATGTTTACAACTTTTATGGGATCGATCGCTGCTGGTATCGCTGCTGGTATCTTGGCTTATGTCATCGTTAAAGTAGCAACCGGTAAATTTAGTGATGTTCATGTGGGAATGTATGTCTTAGCCATTCCTTTGATCTTATATTTTATTTTCCAATAGGAGGTTATCATGCGTTTGTTGCCAAAAGATAAAAAGGCTTTGTTAAAAGCTGCTTTAGGTCAGATCCCTGCCGATCTGGCAATTGTCAATGCTAAAGTATTTAATGTTTTTACCGGAGAAATTTTACCAGCTATCGTATATGTATATGATGGTTTCATTGCTCATGTAGAATATGATGATGTCGATCATGTGGAAGATGCAAAGCAAATTTATGATGCACAAGGTCAATATTTGGTTCCAGGTTTGATCGATGCTCATGTGCATATCGAAAGTTCGATGCTTACGCCGGTAAACTTTGCTAAGGTCGTGTTGCCAAAGGGTACGACGACGGTCATTACCGATCCGCATGAAATTGGTAATGTCTTTGGCGCAAGAGGTATCAGATATATGCATGATTGCGGAATGGATGTGCATATGCGCCAGCTTATCGATGTTCCTAGCTGTGTGCCTTCGGTACCGGGCTTAGAAAATGCGGGCGCAGATCTTGATTATTCGATCATTGAGGAATTAGCACAATTGCCTAATGTCATCGGCTTAGCTGAAGTTATGGATTATTTGGCGGTCATCAATGGTGATGAAAGAATGATGAAGATCTTAGAAGTTTTTGAAAAAAATGGTTTATATATCCAGGGACATGCACCTTTTTTAAGCGGTCGTAATTTATCTGCGTACTTATGCGGCGGGCCACGTACCTGTCATGAAACCAGAGATACCCAAGAGGCTATCAATAAATATCGAGCAGGCATGCATATCGATATGCGTGATAGCAGCATTTGCCGCAATGTTAAGGAAATTTTCGCAGGATTAAAAGACTTTAGATATTTTGATACATTGTCTATTTGTACTGATGATCGTGAATCAGATGATCTGATGAGCGTTGGCGGTATCAATGATGTCGTGCGCGCAGCGATAAAAAATGGTATGGATCCTCGCGATGCGATCAAAAGTGCTACGATCAATACGGCGCGTGAAATTCACTTGGAAAACTTGGGAGCCATTGCCCCAGGTTATGTTGCCGATATGATCACATTGCCTAGCTTGGAAGATATGAAACCATCGGCTGTATTTACTAATGGCGAACTAGTTGCCCAAGATGATAAATTGATTGTAGAAATCGCCAACAAGGAATTTGCCATCGAACAAGAAAACTCCGTTAATTTTAAAGAATTAACCTTAGAAGATTTCAAGATCAAGGCAGAAGGTGAAAGCTGCATGGTCAATGTCATGGCTTATGATGGCAAAGAATTAAGTACGACCCATTTATCGGTTGAAGAATTGAAGGTCAAGGATGGATATATCGATATCAGCGATGATCCTGATCTAAAATATATCTTGGTTATCAACCGCCATGGCTTAGACAATAAAGCCCTTCGTATCGTTAGAGACTTTGGTACGACATGTGGAGCGGTTGCATCAACGATTTCGCATGATGCGCATAATCTAACCGTTGTATTTGATAAACTGGAGGATGCATTGATCGTGGTTAATCAATTAAAAGCGGTAGGTGGAGGTATGGCTGCCAGCAAGGATGGCAAGCTGCTACATTGTTTGCCATTACCGATCGGAGGCTTATTATCACAAAAGACCGCAGAAGAGCTTAATGACGATGTCGTTAAGATGAAAACGGCGCTATGTAGCGTGGGCTTGGATTATATGGTCAACCCATTGATGCGGATCGTTACCGCAGCACTTCCTGTTGTTCCAGATGTGAAGATGAGCGATCTAGGCTTGGTTGATGTAAATAAAAAAGTTATCATTCCAACGTTTGCTGAATAAAAAAAGGCTCGAAACATAAAGTTTCGAGCTAATTTTTTTATTCTTGTTCTAAAGCAAGGGTCTTTGTTGTGATATCACAAACTTCAGTTGGTCCGTAGTATTGGATTGCTCCTGGATATACATAGCAAGTTTCAACGGCCCATTGGTCACGATTAGCTTCAAAGTATTTGAATGGTTTGCCGTCAAGTTCAACTAAAGCTTTTTTGATAAC
>CASGCC010000140.1 GCA_949299585.1 uncultured Bacillota bacterium
AAGATCACGAAGGTAGCGATATTTGGCTTTTCAACATCTAGTTCCGCTGCTACCTTGGGATTAAATCAACAAACGACGATTAATGAATTAGGGGCAAGTGAGGATATCGTAAGCTTTGTCTTACCATTAGGTATGACCATTAACATGGATGGAACTGCGATAATGCAGGTAATTGCCGCTATCTTCATTGCAGCTGTTGGTGGCTATGATATAACTTTGACATCTGTATTTACAATTGCTGTGCTTGCATTGGTCGCATCGATCGGAACTCCTGCTGCACCTGGAGCTGGAGCGGTCATCTTGTTTACTGTCTTGACAGGAATGGGATATGCCAATGATCCGGCGTTGATGGCTTATAGCTTGATCCTAGCGATCAACCGTCCGATTGAAATGTTAGTTACTTCGTTAAATGTTGTTGGTGATAGCGCAGCTGCCATCCTTGTTTGCAAATCAGAAGGCAGTTTAGATATGGAAACCTATATGGCTCAAGAGCCAAATGCTGAAACTGTGAATATGTAAAAGATATGTCCTAAATATAGGACATATCTTTTTTTTAGTTTAATTATAATGCATATATAAGGAGGCAATTATGATTAGACGAAATATTATGATCTTAGATATTTGCATGCGGATATCGATAGTATCTTTACAAGTTGTGGTTAAAATCTTAGATTGTTTTGCTTGGTGTGCCCAAAAGGGAACTAAGATCTTTAGCGTATGGCTGTTATTGATGACAGCGGATAAATTAGGAGCAATCACAATATTCTCGGCATATTACTTTAAAAATGCGTTTTATGGCCTATTTATTTGTTATTTTTGTTACGGAACAGCTTTATTTTTGAAACTGATCATAAATGATGAATTTTTATATCATATGGAGTGTCAAGCTGATAAGATCTTAAGAAATATGATCGAACAAAAATATAAAAAACGACCAGTTATTGGTCGTTAATGATATCGATAAATGGTGCCGACACCCAGAATTGAACTGGGAACTGATCCTTACCATGGATCCGTTTTACCATTGAACTATGTCGGCGCCATACTAGTATAGCATAACTATTAAAATTGTAAAAGCATTTTATGCAATAAATTTAAAGGAAGTCCCATTATGCTATAAAAATCACCATCGATATGATTGATATATTTTGCTGCATGACCTTGGATAGCGTAGCTTCCAGCCTTATCGCACCATTCCATGGTTTTAAGATAGGCACTTATTTCGTCATCGCTTAAAGGATCAAATGTCACATAGGATATATGAGCATCCTGTAAGATCTTATCTTTTGATGCTACGCTGATACCAGTGATTACTTGATGGGTATTACCTTGCAACATACGCAGCATCTTAGCGGCTTCATGGTTATCTTTTGGTTTACCTAAGATGTTATTTTCATAAACGACGATGGTATCAGCACCAATGACGATGGCATCAGGTTCTTTAGCGAGGATTGCGGTAGCTTTGCGTTTAGCTAGATCAGCAATAGCGGCATCAAGCGGCATAGATCTATCGATCGTTTCATCAATATCAGCTGCCAGGATCAAAAAAGGAATGCCTAGTTTTTGCAACAGTTCTTGACGTCGTGGGGATTGACTGGCTAAAATTACTTTTTTCATATATAAATGCTCCTATTGAATAATTATAAAACATGCTGCTTAAATAAGAAAGCATATGATATAATAATTTAGAAGTGAGGTAAAACTTAAGATGAATAAACCAACATTAGTAATTTTGGCTGCAGGGATGGGCAGCCGATATGGCGGATTAAAACAGATCGATACCGTAGGAAATAATAATGAATCGATCATTGACTTTTCGATCTATGATGCCAAAGAAGCAGGATTTGAAAAAGTAGTCCTTATCATTAGAAAAGAACATGAGGAAGCTTTTCGCAAATGTTTGACAGATAAAGTTGCAAAACATATGGAAGTACAGTTTGCATATCAGGATATCAATGATGTTCCTGCAGGCATTAAGGTGCCAGAAGGCAGAGAAAAGCCATGGGGAACTACACATGCTTTATTAGCTTGCAAAGGTGTCGTTGATGGTCCTTTTGCTATTTGTAATGCTGATGATTTTTATGGCAAAGATGCTTTCAAGGTCATTTATGATTATCTATGCAATCAGATCGAAGATGATAAATACGCCATGGTTGGCTATTTATGCAATAATACTTTGACCGATAATGGTACGGTAACGCGTGGGGTATGCGAGAGCAAAGATGGCTATCTAACAAAGATCGTAGAAGTTCAAAAGATCGCGCGTGAAAATGGCATGCCGGTTTATGAAGAAGATGGCGAGTGGAAACCGCTTGACCCTAATACTTTGGTATCTATGAATTTCTGGGGCTTTACACCAAAGATCTTTGAGGAATGTGAGACTTTATTTGATAATTACATCAAAGAAGCGATAAAAGAAAATCCAATGAAATGCGAACATGTGATCCCAACAGCTATTGGTACGCTAGTAGCAAATAATGTATGCAAAGTAAAGATGCTTAGCAGCAAGGATGAATGGTTTGGGGTTACATATAAAGAAGATAAACCAACGGTTGTAGCCAAGATCCAAAAAATGAAGGATGATGGTATTTATCCTTTTGATCTTTGGAAATAGATCTTTAATTATAAGCGAACAAGCAAGTTCGCTTTTTTAATGGTTAAAAAAAGGTATCCTGAGGATACCTTGGCATTTTAGAATAAATCAATGAAGGATCTAAAAATATCTAGGCTAGCGATGATCGTACCTAAAGAGCTAAATACATTGGCCATGACAACTACTAATAGGATATGTGTAAAGCGATTCTTATACATGCTTTTGATGCTGTTCATCGCATCATTGATATCTTGTAGATCTTTGACCTTTGGCTTTCTTAGATATGCTTCAGTCAAGCCGGCAAACCATCCGGCAGCTAATAATGGGTTTAAGCTAGTGATCGGAGCTGCGATAAAAGCAGTAAGGATCGATAATGGATGTCCAAAGGCCAATAATGTTCCTATGGCACTTAATGATCCATTTATCAAAAACCATTTCATGATCTG
This sequence comes from uncultured Bacillota bacterium, assembly GCA_949299585.1. Lineage (GTDB taxonomy): Bacteria > Bacillota_I > Bacilli_A > Erysipelotrichales > Erysipelotrichaceae > JALEVB01. The sequence goes on from CASGCC010000140.1 coordinate 3,040, forward strand.
ATCCAGTCCTTGCGAAGTATCGATAGAAAAGGTCAATAAGATAATAACGATGATCAATAAAGGCAAGATCCATCCGCTTAGCTTTGATGATAAACTTTTTGGCGGAACTTCCATGATCTCAGTGATCGAATAGTCTTGTTTGATATAGTCCAAGATGCCAGGAATATGGGCAGCTCCAACGATAGCAACGATCTTGTTTCCAGGAGCGTTTTTTATATTGTGAGCTAAGATCTTATTACGCTCATCGATCAATACCTGAGCTACTAATGGGAATTGTTGCTCAACTTCCTTTAGCGCTGTGCTTAACATATCTTGCTGTTTTAAATCTTCAATTTCTTGCTCACTAACTTCTTCATCATCAAAAATGGAAAAGATCAGGGTCATGATCAATTTGATCTTTTGCAAAAAGGTGTGCTTACGATATATCCGGGTAAAAGTCGTTTGGATGCTGCGATCGACAAGCTCAAGCTTGATATTGTGTTCTTTGCAAAGCTTGATCGCTTCGATCATTTCCTTTCCGGTATCGGTATTCATTTTTTTAGCAATCCTTTTTTGATATGAGCTAAGGATGAGATTTGCTAACAGCAAGCCAGTCTGTTTCTTTTTGATGATCGTTGTAATATTGGTTTCTTGCCATTTTTGTGGATCTTGCAAAGACTCATAACGTTTTTCATCCAATTCGATACAAACAACATCAGGATTAGTTTCCATGATGAGCTGTTTGGTTTGCTCAGCGCTGATCTTAGACACATGAGCAGTCCCAAGCAAATATATTTCTTTATCATTTATTTGTATTTTATGCAGGTTTTCTAGCATTTTCTCGTACCTCTTTGATGATTTACGGTTAATATTGTAACATATTTGCTATCGATAAAAATAATAAATAACATTTTAAGGTTATATAAAATTTAAGATGATGTGTGGTATAATATTGAGGTTAACAAGGAGGTTTCCAATGTCACCATATAATCTAAGTT
>CASGCC010000141.1 GCA_949299585.1 uncultured Bacillota bacterium
GGATAATAGACAAGACGGCTGATAAGCTGGGTGATAAAAAGGCGTCTGCATTCCACGTACATTTTTCCAAGATCATGTACGGAGATAAAGGGGAGCTCAAGCACCTGACTTTTGAAGATGAAAAATACGGACCCGAATACGAGGGATTAGCGCGGGTTATTGATGAATACCGCATATCGCCTTATATTATTTGCGAATCAGACGGAACGCAGGCGGAAGATGCGCTTCGTATGAAAAGGATGCATTCTGCATATGCGGTATAATATGTCGCATATGCTTTACACTTCGTATTGATGGTGATATAATATATTAAAAGAGTATGTACGAAAAACTATTTGAAAACAATGATGCCGTAATTGTATTCGGATCATCAAACAGATTTTATTTTACGGGGCTGGAAACTTCTTTCGGCTGTGTACTTATCATGCCGGATCGGAAGATCATGGAGGTTACTAACGAATATTTGATCCTATATAATAATAAAGATGTGTCATTGTGTAAATTGGTGTACTGGGATGAGATATTATCATGGCAGTATCGATGGCACCCTGACGCTGATGAACTAATAATTGAATTATGTGATCATAGCGTAGAAAAGGTTGAAGCCTTTAATCGAAAAAAATTTACACGATATTTGAAAGAATATGCCAATGGCAAAGAAATGAAGGTGAGAAAATGAGCCAATACCTAACCAGCAAACCATGCAGCGAAGCTGAATATGAAGATATGAGCTTGCTTTTTTCGATGTTTGCCGATAGGACCAGACTAAAGATCATAAATGTCTTAGCAAAAAGCGAGATGTGTGTTAGCGATATAGCTTCTCAGCTACAAATGAGCCAATCGGCGATATCGCATCAGCTTTCCTCACTGAAAAAAGTAAAGCTTATTCGCAGCCGCAAGGAAGGCAAGATGGTTTTTTATTCGTTAGCGGATGAGCATGTATCAACGATATTTTTGATGGCGTATGATCATGTATGTGAAAAGGAGTAAAAATAATGGAGCTTAAGGAAATAAGAGAAAATGCTAAAAAAGCTTGCAGCAAGTGTTATGTTTGCGATAGTTGCAATGGTAGAGCATGTAAAGGCCAAATTCCTGGCATGGGCGGAAAAGACAGCGGAGAATCTTTTGTTCGCAATGTTGAAGCATTCAAGAAAATAAAGATCAATATGAGCGTAATATGCGAAAACGCACCGATCGATACTAGTTTTAGATGGTTTGATAATGATATGGCCATGCCGATATTTATAGCACCATTAGCAGGAATTAAAAATAATTATGGTGCTGATATGAGCGAATATGCCTATAATCTTGAAGTGGCAAAAGGAGCAAAACTAGCAAAGATCATGGCTTTTTGTGGCGATGGCAAAGATGTAGATACTTTGTTTGTAGAACCTTTTAAAGCAATGACAAGCGTTGATGATCGCGCGATCATAACGATGAAACCTTGGGTGAAAGAAGGTATCGATCTACGGTTAGATCTGATCAAAGATCTAAGATATGCTTGTTTAGCCATGGACATTGATTCAGCAGGTTTGCCGCTGTTGCGCAATAGTGAGATTCCAGTAGAAAATAAAAGCATCGAGGGCTTACGCTATGTTAAAGAAAAAATTACTAAACCATTTATCATTAAAGGTATCATGAATGTGGAACAGGCATATAAAGCGATCGAAGCTGGATGTGATGCCATTGTCGTAAGCAATCATGGCGGCAGGGTATGCGATGAAACCCTGGCAACCATTGAGGTTTTACCAGATATTGCCAAGGCATGCAATGGTAAGGTGAAAGTGTTGGTTGATGGTGGAATTCGTAGCGGATACGATATTTTTAAATGTTTGGCGCTTGGAGCAGATGCAGTATTGATTGGAAGGCCGATGGGCTTGGCGATCATTGGTGGCAAAGCTGAAGGTATAAAAACATATGTAGATAAGCTGCAGGATGAATTGAAGAGCGTAATGGTCATGACAGGTTGTCATTGCTTGCATGATATTACTGCGGATAAGGTAATTATCTTAAAATAACTTATAACCCAAAATGCAAAAATCTAAAATGAGAAGAAACAAATTTTCAATATTTTGAAATACTTTACATTCTATAAAAATTTGTTATAATCAATATATGAGGTAATTTATGGAAAAATACGAGAATAATGCTTTCTTTTGGCAAAAGATTGATACGTTATATTCCAGTGCGACATTAGAAATTTGCCATAGAAAAGGGGAAAGTCATCCAGAATATGCGGATATGTTTTATCCTGTTGATTATGGACGCCTGAAAGAAGCTAATGGTGAACGAGGCGTTTGTGTTTATAAGGGTTCACAAAAACACACGGCAGTAAAAGCTATCGTCGTTGCAACCGATATCTTAAAAAGAGAACTTGATGTCAAGCTGCTTATTGGTTGTGATGAGGAAGAAGAGGATGCAGTGCTAAGATTTTTGAATCAAACTGATTTTCAAAAGACAGTATTGATTCGCCGAGGAAATGATCTTCCAAGTTGGGGATTTACAGATTAAGAAGTAGTTTATGCTGCTTCTTTTTGCATTTTAAGGAGGAAATGATATGGATGCAAAGCAAATCGAAAAAATATTTTTAGACAATTCTTATGTACGCTGGGGTGGTTCAAAAGAGGAATTGCAATGTGCAGGTTATTTGCAGCAATATTTACAAAAAATAGGTATCAGCAGCCAATTAGAAGCTTTTGCTACCGATCATGCTATCATTAAAAAAGCTAAGCTTACCGTGCTTGATCCAATACGCAAAGAAATACCTTGTACCGGTTATTTTATGTGTGCTAATACCGCGCAAGAAGGTATGGAGAAAGAACTGTTTTATTTACGAAGAAATGATCGTTATACGATGGAACAGGTCAAAGATAAGATCGTAATCGTTGATGGTTATATTGGAAAATGGACATATAATGATCTAGTAGAACATGGGGCAGCAGGATTTATTACTTGTGGTTATGATGCGCATGATGAAAATCATGATATCGAACAACGAGAGCTGAGAAGCTTTGTCAGTGATGGCAAACTGCTTTGTGGGGTAAATATCAATATTAAAGATGGCATAGATATCATAAAAAACAAGACCCAAAAAGTACGCTTAGAGATGCAACAAGAATATGGAAAGTGTGATTCTCATAATTTGGTTGCGACGATCAAAGGTAGAAAAACTGAAGAAATCATTTTTACGGCTCATTATGATACCGTGGATAATTCGTTTGGCATCTATGATAATCTTAGCGGAGCTGTAGGATTATTGGCATTAGCTGAAAGATTTAAGGAAAGCCAACCAAATTATAGTTTGCGATTTATATGGTGTGGTAGCGAAGAGCGAGGATTATTGGGCTCTAAGGCATATTGCTTAGCTCATGAAGAAGAATTGAAAAAAGCGACGTTGGTCATTAATCTAGATATGATCGGCAGCATCATGGGGTATATGTTGGCTTGCTGCACCAGTGAAGATAAGCTAGCGCATTATCTAGAATATTTTGCTTTGGAATATGGAAGCGAGCTAAAAGCTTATCAAGATGTATACTCTAGCGATTCGACGCCATTTGCAGATAAAGGTATACCAGCAGTGTCGTTTTGCCGTTGGGCTTCGCATGCAAGCGCAAAGATCCATTGCCGCTATGATACGATCGAAGAAGTATCATGTCAGCAAATGGTCGAGGATATCGATTTTATCTATGCATTTGCTGAAAGAATGGCAAATGCCAAGGTCATTCCGGTGAAAAAGGTCATACCCGATAATATCAAGGCAAGTTTGGATGAGTATCTGTTGCGCAAAAGAAAAGACTAAAAAAAAGCTGCTTATCAAAATTGATATGCAGCATTTTTTTTGTATATGTGTTGTAGAAAAATTATTCAGCAGCTTCAGTAGTAGCAGGAGCAGTTGTTTCAACTGCAGCTTCGGTAGTTTCAGGAGCAGCAGTTTCTTCAGTTGCTTCAGTAGTTTCAGGAGCTGT
>CASGCC010000142.1 GCA_949299585.1 uncultured Bacillota bacterium
AAAAATTTATTCAGGAAAGTCCATACAATGTAGGCATTCAATCAGCCATCCTGATGAATCCTAAAGTATGGGAAGCTAGCGGACATCTATCGGGATTCAGCGATCCATTGATGGACTGCAGACAATGTAAGACCAGACATCGTGCCGATCATATCATTGAAGAATTCAGCAAAGGCACGGTAAATCCTGAAGGTTGGACCAATGAACAGATGATGGATTATATCAAAGAAAATCATATTCCTTGTCCAGATTGCGGCGCTCATGATTTTACGGATATTCGTCGCTTTAATTTAATGTTCAAAACGTTCCAAGGCGTACTAGAGGATGCTAAAAGCGTGATCTATCTGCGTCCTGAAACTGCGCAAGGCATGTTTGTAAATTTTAAGAATATCCAAAGAACATATCGAAAAAAATTGCCATTTGGTATCGGTCAGGTCGGAAAATCGTTCCGCAATGAGATCACACCGGGAAACTTTATTTTCCGTACGCGTGAATTTGAACAGATGGAAATGGAATTTTTCTGCAAACCAGGTACCGATCTTGAATGGTATGCTTATTGGAAACAATTTTGTATGGATTGGATATTAAGCCTTAACAATAACCAAAAAGATAACTTACGTTTTAGAGATCACAGCAAGGAAGAGCTGAGCTTTTATTCGGTCGGTACATGTGATATCGAATATAACTTCCCATGGGGCTGGGGCGAATTATGGGGCATAGCCGATCGTACGGATTATGATCTTAGCAAGCATGCCGAACATGCAAAGGTCAACATGGAATATCTAGATCCAACGACCAATGAAAAATATGTGCCATATTGCATCGAGCCAGCGGTAGGTGTCGAACGCTTGTTCTTGATGTTCTTTACCGAAAGCTATGATGAAGAGATCATCAACGATAAAGATACACGTGTCGTCATGCATTTTTCACCAATCTTGGCGCCAATCAAGGCAGCAATCTTTCCGCTGCGCAAAGATCTAAAGGATAAGGCGTTAGAGATTTATGGTGACCTAAGCAAAGAATTTACCGTAGATTATGATGAAGCGGGAAGCATAGGCAAACGCTATCGTCGACAAGATGCCATTGGAACGCCATATTGTATCACGGTCGATCCACAAACCATGGAAGATAATTGCGTTACGGTACGTGATCGCGACACGATGGAACAAGTAAGGATGCCGATCGATGAATTGAAGGCATATATCAAAAAATCATTGGAATTTTAAGATAAATAGAAAGGAATGATCAAATGCGCATACCACAAGCAGATATTGATAATATTAGGCAGCAGGCAGATATTGTTGATATAATCGGGCGCTACATTCCTATTGAAAAAAAGGGCAGCAATGCTTATCGAGCAATTTGTCCATTTCATGATGATCATGATCCTAGCTTAAGCATTTCACCTTCAAGGCAGATCTTTAAATGTTTTGTTTGCCAAAAAGGCGGTAATGTTTTTGGTTTTGTACAAGAATATGAGAAAGTTGATTATATCCAAGCGGTTGCTAAAGTAGCTCAAATGATCAATTATCCGTTGGATATGTCACAGATCGTGCCAGTGAAAAGGGTTGATAGCAAGTTTGCAGCTTATTATGATCTTTTGCAGGAAATGATCAAATTTTGCCATTATAGCTTAAATACCAGCGCTGGCTTACAAGCCAAAACATATCTTTTAGCCAGAAAGATGGATGATAAGATCATCGATATGTTTGATATCGGCTATAACGGAAAAAATAACAGCGTATACAATTTTTTAGTTGCTAAGAAATATCCAAAACAAGCAATGATCGATACCAATATCATCTTTGATAATGAGTATGGCATAAGCGATGTGTTTGCCAATAGGATCGTATTTCCGATCCATGATGAATTTGGAAATCCTATTGGTTTTACTGCGCGAGCCTTGGATGAAAATGCTAGCAAATATATCAATACTTCTACGACCCCGATATATGTCAAAGGAAATTTTGTTTATAATATGCATCGTGCTAAAAGCTATGCCAAAAAAGCTAATAAGATCATCGTGGTTGAAGGGGTTATGGATGTCATAGCATTTGCTAAAGCGGGTATCTATAATGTGGTTGCTACTTTAGGAACAGCGATAACTGCTAAACAATTGCATTTGATCAAACAATGCAGCATGAATCTTGTTTTGGCTTATGATGGTGATAATGCCGGGCAGAATGCCATATATAAAGCTGGGATCATGGCGGTTGATGATGGCTTTGATGTCAGCGTTTATCGCAATGAAACAATGCTTGATCCCGATGAACTTATTCAAAGCAAAGGAATTTCATACTTGCAAAAAAGCATCGATCAGCCATATGCGTGGATGGAATTCTTATTTAATTATCTGCAAAAGAAATATAACTTAGAAGTTTATAGCGAAAGAAAGGAATTTGCTAATGCGATCATCGAACAGATCAAAAAGCTTAAAGATGAGTATGATCGCTTAAATTTTAAGCATCAATTAGAGAATATCACAGGATTTAGCTTAGGAAACTTTATCGAGGCGCCTAAAAAAATTGCTACGATCACAAAGCTTCAAAACCCAAAGCTCAGCGATGGGCTTTATGAAGCCCAGATCCAGATCTTGAATGCCATGCTGCAAAGCTTTGATGCGATCGAGATCTTCTTGAGCGATCTTGGATATTTGCCTGATGATAATTGTCAGCTGTTAGCGATGATGATCATTGATGAATATCGCCAGAATAAATGCGTAAATGCTTCAAAGATGTTTGATGAAATTACTGATGAAAGCTTACGTTCGCTTTTGGTCAAGATCATAAATGCTGAGGTCGAACAAGCATATAATGAGGATAGGCTCAAAGGAGCTATCAAAAGGATCAAGATCGATATGCTGGAAACCAAGGCCCAACAGTTAAGAAAACAATTGCGTTCGTTAAACGATCTAGGTGCTAAACAACAGCTTATGGAGCAGTTAAATATTAATTTTAAGGAGTTGAGAAAACTTTATGATGAAGAAAACTGAAGAAAAAAAGATGGAAAATGGTCATGTTAAGTTTGAAACATTCAATGGAAAGGGGAAAGCTAAACAAATCAAGACCCTTGATGAATTGAAAGATGATTTCCAAGAAGCTTATAACGTCAATAAGATCTTATATCAAGCTGATGTCATGGAAGCATTAGATAAGCTTGATCTAAATGAGAATCAGATCGAAGATCTATATGAATGGTTTAGTCAGATGGGCATAAGCTTGACCGAAGATGAGGATATCGATGTTGAAAATGTCAATGAAGAAGAACTAGATGATCTTATCGATGAAGAAGATATCGATACTGAAGAAATTGATACCAGCATTTTAGATAACACCTTGTTGGGCATTGATGTTGGAAACACGCCAGTCAAGATCAACGATCCGGTAAAGATGTACCTTAAGGAAATCGGGCGTGTGCCTTTGCTGAAACCTGATGATGAGCTAGAGATTGCCAAACGAATCGAAAATGGAGATGAAGAAGCTAAAAATATCCTGATTTCGAGCAATCTTCGTTTGGTTGTTTCCATTGCAAAAAAATATGTTGGCAGAGGCATGCTGTTTTTGGATCTTATCCAAGAAGGTAATATGGGCCTGGTAAAAGCCGTTGAAAAGTTTGATTATCGTAAAGGCTTTAAATTTTCAACATATGCTACTTGGTGGATCAGACAAGCTATCACTCGAGCTATAGCCGATCAAGCAAGAACGATTCGTATTCCGGTTCATATGGTTGAAACGATCAATAAGTTAACTAGGATCGAAAGACAATTAGTGCAAGATCTTGGCCGTGATCCAACGGCTGAAGAAATTGCTGCCAAAATGGAAGGCATAACGCCAGAAAAAGTAAGAGAAATCAAGAAGATTGCTTTGGATCCGGTATCTTTGGAAACACCGATCGGTGAAGAAGATGACTCACATTTAGGGGATTTTATCGAAGATAAGGATGCTATGAGCCCA
>CASGCC010000143.1 GCA_949299585.1 uncultured Bacillota bacterium
CTCGTAGTGCAGTTCCTGCTCGCACAACCTGCCGTTGTCTTCGTACATAAAGCCCGTCGCCTGAACTTCCGCCCCCAGCCTTTTCAGACCGCGCGCGGCGTTTATCGCTTTTCCCGTATAATAAATACGCTTGTTGAGTATCTTATTCGACTTGCCCACGCTTAAACTGTCGACTTCCATGTTGACGTCTATGCAAGGGCTTAAACAAATACTTAAAATCATTGCTGAAAAGTGCAAACCACTTGCTTTATTTTCGTGCTAAATTATAATTATATTAGGAGGAAATAATAATGATCATTCAAAGTAAACGCGTTTGGCTGAATGGTGAATTCATCCCTGCGCAATTGGAAGTAGAAAACAAAAAAATCATAGCTGTTCATAATTATGGCGCAAAAGAAGTAGATAAGGATTACGATGACAAACGGATCGTACCAGGCTTCATCGACATCCACTGTCATGGTGCCTATGGCTTTGATACCAATGATGCAAACGAAGAAGGTCTGCGCAATTGGACCAAAAACATCGTAGAAGAAGGCGTTACTGGATTCTTAGCTACGACCATCACCCAAAGCAATGAAGTATTGACCAATGCCGTCAAAAATGTGGCAAAAGTCGTTAAAGACGGCTACGAAGGTGCTGCGATCCTTGGTATCCATTTCGAAGGACCATATCTTGATATGGTTTATAAAGGAGCTCAACCTGAACAATATATCGTTGCTCCAACGGTTGAAGAATTTAAACATTATCAAGAGGCTGCCAATGGCTTGATCAAAGTAATTACCATGGCAACCGAAACCGATAAAGATTTTGCCTTAACAAGATACTGTGCTGAAAATGGTGTCGTTGTTTCGGTTGGTCATTCTGCAGCAACTTATGAAGAAGCAACCATGGCCTTCGCTAATGGTGCTAGATCAATGACCCATATCTATAATGGCATGACCCCATACAACCACCGTAAGAACGGTTTGGTTGGCGCTGCATTGCGTAACCGCGATGTTTATGGTGAAGTTATCTGTGACTGCAACCACTCTACCCCTTCAGCCTTAAATATCCTATTCAATTCTAAAGGCCGTGATAAGACCATCATGATCTCTGATGGTTTGATGTGCAAAGGTTTCAAAGCTGGCGAAAAATTCATCTTCGGCGGCAATGAGATCGAGATCTATCCTGATGGCAGCGCCCATCTAACCAGCACCAAAGGCTTAGCTGGATCAACCTTAAAGATCAATGAAGGCCTAAGAAACTTAGTAGAAAAAGCCATGGTACCATTTGATGCTGCCTTAAATTCATGCACCATCAACCCTGCTACCTTGCTAGGTTTAAATGATCATCTAGGCAAGTTATGTGCTGGATATGATGCTGATATCGTTGTATTGAACGATGATTACAGCGTTGCTCAGACATACTGCAAAGGCACTGCCCAATTATAGGGGGTTGCTTGATGGCCAAAAAAGAAATCGTTGCCGGTAGGAACATCTATAAGCTAGAAGATGGACAAAACGTCATATATGATCGTTTTTCCAAAGCTGCATACATCGTTAAAGATAAACATGCCAGCCAGCTTAATTACTATAGCAATCGCTACATCGTCGCTTTGGTATTAGGTATCCTGATCGCAACATTTAACGTCAATATCTTCATCTGCATCGGTGCAGGTGTCTTGGCATTAGTTATTTCGGAATATAAGTATCGTAAATTTTTAGATACTTTGACCCAGGTGCCAAATTTCGATATCCAAAAATATCACAAAATATCCCGTTTGGATGGAATCGTCAAAGAAGGCAATAAAGGTCGAGCTGCTTTGCTAGCTTTATTATACTTAGCATTGGCAGTCTTGATCGTATTAAATGGTATCATGCAAAATCACGAAATGTATATGCTTGCCATCGAAGGCATCATCGCCATCGTTGCCATTTATTTTGCCATCACTAATATCATTGCCATCTTCAGGATGAAATAGCTAAAACATATACAATTGCGTTATGTTAACAAAGCTATTAACACATTAAATAACAACATATGGATGTTTCTATATTTACTGGAAACATCCTTTTTTTATCTTTATTGTTATTATTTTGCTGTTGAAAATAATATTTATAGCTTTTAGCAAGCTGTCAAAAAATAAAAAAATCACAAATTCATTATACTATGCTACATATATTTTCAAATAGTTAATACCGTATTTTTAAAATGATCCAGCAAATTCCCTAACTTTACTTTTTATGAATACTTAATTATAAAAATACCCATTCCCCTAGTAATATAGAGGAATGGGTATATATCATTATTTTACGTTTTTATATCTATTATTTTGAATACTCTGCTGCATTTTGACCAGCAATACGTCCAAATACCGTAATATCAGCTAAAGCACATGAACCTAACCTATTAGTTCCATGAATACCACCTGTAACTTCACCAGCAGCATATAATCCTTCTATTACTTCACCATCAGTATTAAGTACTTGAGCATCAGTATTAATCACCAATCCTCCCATCGTATGATGAACGGCTGGCGCTGCTTTTATCATATAATATGGAGCAGTTTCAATCTTGCTAGGTAAAGAACGCTTATTAAATTCTGGATCTTCACCATTTTCAACATAAGTATTATAGTTATCTACTGTTTCTTGCAATGCTTCATAATCAACACCGAAAAATTCAGCAACTTCTTGTAAAGTATCAGCTTTTACTAGCAAATCATTTTCATATAAATATTCTAGTTCTTGTGCATGATTTTCCTCAAGTTTAGACTCTACAAAACCATTTTGATCAACCAATTCATAACAAACATTTCCTGTTTGAGCCTTAATAGCTAAAGACATCTCATCTCTTCTTCCAAGTTCTTCAACAAATCTTTTTCCTTCTTTATTAACAATGATTGTATGGCCGTATAGTCTAGCATCATCAAAATATAATAATGTTCCGGTTAATGGATCACAGATTGGATATGTTTGGATATATTCCATTCCTTCAACATCTGCTCCAATTTCTTGAGCCATGATGATACCATCCCCAGTAGATCCTACAGAATTTGTTGAAAGAATTGTCTCATCAATTTCTGGATTATATTGAATTCTCATCTCAACATTAGAACCAAATCCTCCAGTAGCCATAACAACAGCATCACATTTAAAAGTATAATCGTTATCTTCCCCAACTGCCTTGACACCAACCACTTTTCCATCTTCAACAATCAATTCTGTTGCTTTGGTATTTAGATAAATAGGAATATCCATTGATTGTGCCTTTTCATTAAGCTTTGTGACAATTTCAACACCACTCGCATTTAATGGAATCAGTGATCTTTTCACACTATGTCCACCAAAAAACATTAATTCATCTTCCCAAATTACACCAACTTCATCTTTTAGCCACAATGCACCATCAAGTGCATTTTCAGCTACAACTCTTACCAATTCAGGATTGTTTTTGTTATCACCGCCTACCAGCATGTCTTCAACCATCAAATCTACGCTATCTTCTAAGCCTTCTTCTTTTTGCAGCCAGTTATTTGGTGCAGCATACTCTGCTCCTGAAATCAATGTATTTCCACCTACTGCAGGCATCTTCTCCAGAATAATAACATTAGCTCCAGCATTTTTTGCTTCAATTGCAGCACTAAATCCAGCTCCTCCTGCACCTATAACTACTACATCATATTCTTCTTCTATTTCTTGTCTTTCAACTTCTTGATCATTAATTTCTGCTTTAGCAAGCATGTCTTTGCTCGCATTAGCGTTAGTTAAAGCATTTTCAATCGCTGATAAAAAGCCTTTTGATGTTAATGTTGCACCACTAACTGTATCAATATCAATAGAATTATACTTTAAAACCTTATCTTTTAAAGTATCCATTGCACTATCAAATCCTGTAGTTTCATTGTGGGAAATTACCTCTATATTTGTTATATGATCATCTTCAATCGTAACATTTAATGTTATATCTCC
>CASGCC010000144.1 GCA_949299585.1 uncultured Bacillota bacterium
AACTTTTTCCTATTGGAAGTTGTTTTCGTCATGCGCTTTTTTCAAAAATCTATATAAATCTTTAAGATTTAAAATGTTGACATATTACCTAAAGACTTTATCTGCTTATAAGTAATCAATTCTATCTTATGTTCCTGAATGAATGCTTTGATCAATGGACTGGTTGCTGCCTGCAGATCCTTGGTCCTGATCATCGTATAACTTGTTTCAGCCATTAGATCAGCATCAACATATCCGCAATGACAGATAAAATATAATAGTTCATGATCAATGGAAGCTTGCAAGCTTTTTAACAAATTGCCAACGACATCAGTTTTGATCTGTTCAGCAAGCAAAAATGGCTTCGGCGTCCAATCACATGGAACAGCATAGACATTAGGACTTTCCATTAATTTCGTGCTCATCAAGATCCCGTACTTTTCAGCAACGATCTTGGCAGCTTTTACTGTATTAGGCGTCATCAATGAATGCCCATGGAAATAATCCGGCATCCTTCCAACTAGCTCCTTAAATTTCAATAATTGATTTTCCGTTTCTAACAGCGTTTGTTCAAACGGATAGGGATCATTTGCGAACTCGATCATCAAGCCCTTATGTGCTACGATATCACCTTGGGCCATCCTTTGATGTGAAGAAATCAAATGACCATTTTCATCTACCAGATCTTTCACCAGTTTTGGATCGCTCACGCTCTTTCCGGCAACCAGATTGATATCGATACCTAATGCGATCTTATCAAGATATGGCTTGATCTTAGCCGCCGCCCGTGGCGAACTAGGCATATTCACAAACAAGCCCGTATTGCGAATGATCCCATCTTCGATACCTTTGATGATCCCATCTGTAACACCATCACTAATGCCATAATCATCGCTTTGAAATAACAATTGTGTCATACTTTAACTTCCTTCTATAAATCTATGTATCGTTTTATTTATCTGCGTTAATTGTTCTATATTAACCTGATGATCCCCTTTATTCCTTGTCGGTTCAATGATAAATTGATGATCCACGATCTTTCCGCAGCTAATCATGGCACAATGTTCGAAGAAATATAACGCATTATGAGCATCTTCATATTCCTTATCGATCCAACCATCATGCAACAGATCATTTGTTGCCATCCCCTTATGCGCAAGCGCCACTTTTTCCCCTTCAGCAACGCCATCTAAGATCAAAACCCTTGCCTTCTTATCGATCTTATCCATCAATAGCTTTAAGCCATCATAACCGTTACATCCTCTATCATATAAAACCAATGCTACATCTTCCTGCTTAACAACTTCGATACATCCCATCAATATTGCTACAGCTGCACTATTAGCATTAAAATTAACATTATTGCCTTTAGGATAAATAAGCAGGCAAAATATCCCACAAACGATAGCAGCCAATACATACCACCAGTTTGTTGTTACAAAATGTAAATGTTCATTAAGCAAATGCCCACCAATCAGCAAAGCTATGACCAAGATACCAGCAAGTACTTTTAATGCTGCTCTTTGCTTTTCCTGCTGAATGTTTTTGGCAGGGTTAAAAGGATGATAACGAAAGTTTCTTAACCCATAGCGCTGAGGAGTATCATAATAAGCCATAATGACCTTAGAAGCCGCATGCAAATTACCGATGACCAGATTGGTCGTATGCATAAAATGCCGATGCTCGCTAACAAGTTCATAGCTGATATTCTTTTCTTGACAAAGCTTAACGACATAATTCAAGAAAAATTCTTTTTGTTTGCGTGTATATCTCTTGCTTAAAGTCACGCCATAAAGCATCAATAGATCTTTCATCTTAACCTCAAAATATAAAATAAGGTATTTAAGGAAGCCCCTAAATAATACCTTTTCATGCTAAATTAGAAGATATGGAAGAAAGCTCCAACCAAAGCAAAAATCAAGATGCCAACGATCAGCTGTGTTGGACGTTTGCCCTTCTTGATCAAGCTTACCATCAAGAACAACAATACTACGCTTAATAAGCCAGGGAAGATCGAATTCAAAACATCGCCAACTACCACTGAAGTTTCCCCGATATTGATCGTACAATTCAAAGGAACATTAACCATTGAAGCCGTCATTGCCCCAACCATGATCAAACCTAAAACGCTTGCCGCTTTGGTCAAAGCACTCATCAAACCGCTAGAGAATACGGCATCGATAAATGATGTACCATATACATAGCCCCAGTTAACAAAGAAATACTTAACCAAAGATTGGCTCAAACCATATAAAACGATAAAGATCAATGTACCTAAGATCGAGCCTTGTGAACATAATCCGATAGCGATACCAGCAGCAATGATACGCAAGCAGTTAAAGAATAAACTATCAAACATACCAGCTGTAGGTCCCATCAAAGCTGCTTTGATGCTCTCAATGGTTTGACCATCGATCGAATTTTTTTCTTTATGTTCTTTTTCCATTGCATATGCCAAACCAGCAATAAAGCTAAATGGAACAGCATGCGTATTAAAGAAGTTTTGATGTCTTAGATATGCGGCTTTCTTGCCTTCCTCATCATCTTTATAAATTGACTCGATAGCTGGTGCCATCGTTGCCGTAAAGCCATTTGCTTCCATCTTTACCATGTTGAAACTCAAGAAAACTAGATGGGAGCGGATGAACATCTTATTTAAAACCTTTTTTTCATCACTTGTTAATACTTTCTTTTCCATTAGAAGAAATCCTCCTCATCATTTGCTAAAGTTCCGCCTTGATTGGCATTTTGCGTGCTCATTGAATTTTTCATATCAATGATCCGCTTTTCGCTAAAGAACATCGTTACAGCAACAGCTACACCTAATATAGCAATTGCTAAAGTATTTAAGCCTGCATAAGCAACCAAAACATAACCTACAAAGAAGAAGACCCCAACTTCTTTGTTCCAGATCATCGATGTCAAGATAGCAAATCCGACAGCAGTCATCATGCTAGCTGATGCTGCCAAGCCATTCATTACCCATGCTGGTAAGCTAGCTAAGAAAGCATTCAAGCCTTCAACACCAAAAGAAACTGCTAAGAATAAGATTATCGTATTTACCAATGGTGCTGTTAAACAAGAGAAAACCAAGTTTTGTGCCAAGAATTTATTAGGTTTGCATTGAACTGCCAATTTTTCCCAGTAAACGGCAAATGATGCCCAAATTGGCGTAAACAATGAAGAAATTGAAGCCATGACCGTACCAATTGGTAAAGCAATAGCCAAGCCTTCTTCAGCACTTGCTCCTGTTAAGATCGTGAAAGCTACAGCAATGATGCTAGATGTCGTCGCATCAGCTGGAATAGATCCACCGATAGCACTGATACCCATGAAAATTGATTCAAGCGATGCTCCCATAACGATGCCCGTATGGAAATCACCAAGGATCAATCCTGCTAATGGGGCTACAACGATCGGACGATTCAAGCATTGCCATGAAACGATGTAAGGATCTAATATTGCGATGATGTAATAAGCAATACAGATCTGTAAAGCTGCTTCTACCATAAATATCCCTCCTTATTATTTATTTATAAACCAAGCACCTTGCTCAATTTTTCTGGAGCATCTTCAGGTGTGGTTTGGTAGACGATTTCAACGCCATAACCTATAGCTTCTTTAAACAATTCAACTTCATCATCATAAGCATATAAATTTGAGCCATAAGTCTTACGAATTTCATTACCATGTTTTGGAGCGATACGTCCATAATTACCAACATTAACTAATGGAATGTTTTTTACATTTGCCAAAACTTTATTTAGATCTGCTGGATTAGAAACGATCGTCAAGATCTTCAAGCTTTCTGCCCTAGGATCATTCATAAGCTTGATCGCATCTTCTACTGATTTTATTGCTACCTTACAAGTTGAAGGTGCTGCCATCATCAAGCTTTTTTGGATGATAGGACTAGCTGCAGCTTCGTCGTTAGCAACGATTATCCTATCTACTCCTGTGTGTCTTGACCATTTGATCGCTACTTGGCCATGGATCAATCTTTCATCTAAACGTACTAATTTAATCATTTTCTTTCTCCTTTTCTTGATTGTTCAATGTTAGAAAAAATCATCTTGTACTTGCTGATCAGCATCTAGATCAACAATGCGCATCATCGATCGGCTTTGTTCTACGATTTCTTCAATCTGATCTTTAGTTAGATCTTGCGCAACTGCTAATTCTAATACCAGCGCTAGATTAACCCCTGCGATCAGCGTCGTATTAGGCTTATTGGTATATAAAGCCATTTGCTGATTTACGCTGCCGCCATAAAGATCAGATAACAAGATCACCTGTTCATCATTGCCAACATTGGCATAAAATGCATCCAACACCGTCGTTAGATTTGTTTCATCAACATACGCATCAAATACCGTGACCTTATCGCTGTTTCCCAGCAAGATATCAAGTGAACTTTTGATTCCACTAGCTAAATGCCCGTGAGAAGATAAAAATATTTTCATAATGCCTCCTTGTATGATAGCGCTTCCATCACTACCAATACTATATATTCTTTATATAAACTTGCCCATGTGTATTTTTTCCAAAAGAAAAGGGAAATGGTTTTTCATTTCCCTTATTTAAGTGAAATTGGCAACATCTTCAAAGACTCTCTAACAATTTCGGTCAATCCCTGAATATTACCTTGGTTGATGATCTTTATTATGTTTCTTTCATCTTGATATAGCATAAACATTAGATCATTGATAAATCGCAGGCATGCGATATCATTGGCAAAATCAACGCTCATCACAACGATATGCATGAAATTGCAATCTCTATATTCATGTTCCTCCGCTAAATCATAAAATTCAATAAAATTATCTGTCGTATATTTTCTTTTTACCATTAATATCATCGTTTTATTATGAATAAATGAGGTTTCAATTCGCTGCAGTTCTTCTTTTATACAATTTATGCTTTTACTATCTTTAGCATGCCTAAAACTAATTAGATCTACAAAATAATCATAGTTTATAAGCACAAAGCCCTTATAAATATCACATTTGATGATATTTAACTTTGCAAGTATTTCATTTAACTGCACTCCATTTAATATTATTTTGTTATATATTTGATTTAACTGATGCTGCGTTGGAATGATATCAATCATAAGATATGGCCAAGCATATTTATAAGAAAATTCTGGATAATTTATTATGGCATAATCATAATCTTCACTTTTTAGCTTGCGCATTTCATACAGCTCAAATACATCCAAACATTCAAAGCATCCTTGATATCGCCTTTCAATCAATGCTTTTACAAAGTTACCCTGGTTCAAACCTTCAACGATAGAAATTATACCTTTTATCGGCTTAAATGGATATGATATATTTAATATCAAAGTTTCAATGATCCCGGCATATGTAACGATATTATATGCTGATATATGCCTATTATATTTATTATAAAATATTTCATCAATGTTATATGCCAAATACATGCCCATTGGATAGTATCTTATCCTATCATCTTCACTAATTACATTCCTAATGCTTTGATTGGCTAAACCAAATTTTAATTGGATGATCACCGGAATCATTCCTTTGATGAGACGATCTTTAGCTTCAGTAATTTTAGTAAGATCGATATTATAATCAAAAATAATGCTCTTGATAAAATAATTTACCAATTCTTGGCTTTCATTATAGATCATCTTATAATCAGCTTTTAAATCATCATTAGACATATGATCAATATCATTCCAGCAAAGCAATTGTAAAGCAAAGCCACATATTTCACCATCATCAACGAAGATATGATATTTA
>CASGCC010000145.1 GCA_949299585.1 uncultured Bacillota bacterium
TGTTTTTATATTGATAATTACATATTTAACATATTGTCTTTGATGACATCATGGTCTCTTAATAATTTTTCTATGACCGTACCTTTGATTAATTTTAATAATGGTTTTTTAACAGCGTTTAGAGGACCTGGCAATCTAAGTTCTAGTGGAGAACGTCCATCCATTAGTTTAACAGACGCATCTAATAATTCACGGATATCATATACGCTTCCCCATACCTCAGGAACACCACGATCAACACCTAATAAGCCATAAACAGCTTCCATTGCTGTTCTTACAGAGTACTCGGTAGTAAATACCGTATCTCTTGGGGTATCGGCAAATTGTCCTAAGAAGGCAAAGTTTACACAGCCATCAGGAATGACATCAGGACGATCACCTTTGGTTCTTGGCATGAAGAAAGCAGTGATATATGGCATCATGGTAGGAACCGTATTGGCATGGTTGGTTGCTAGATCAAGGATCATATCTTCAGGAACTCCTAAGTGATATAACCATTCTTCACAAATTTCGATACCAGTACAATCTTTCATTGGTTTCTTTACAAAGTCACCAGGAATATCGGTAAATAAACCATATAACCAGATTGCGACCGTACCATCTTCTTGATTCACAAGCTGTGGTTGTCGGTTGATGGTCCATGATAATAACCATGAAGAATCCATACAGCTTACGATACCACCGGTAACCACTTTTCCTGATAATGGATCACGTTTGCAGATCTTTTCGATATATGGCAAGATCTTATCGTCTAATGTTGTTACGGTAGCACTTTCCCAGTTGGTCTTGCTGATGTCGCTGCAGAATTTTTCAGGATGACCAAAGCTAGGATCTTGCTTAGCTATGTTTTTCCATAGATCCCAAACACCAGTATCTCTTCTTTCAGCATTTAGGTCTGGCGCATGGTTTTGATCGCCATAGATCGTGCCATCAGTACAGCTACCATTGGTAACAAATACAAGATCATTTTCTGTTAATGGAATATTTTTGATTCCATCTTTGGTCTTATATTCAATGCTTTTAGCGATCTTTTTTCCATCTTTAAAATCAAAGATGACATTGGTTACAAAGGTATTATATTCAAAATTGACTCCAGCTTTTTCTAGATATCTTACCATTGGTAATATCAAAGATTCATATTGGTTGTATTTTGTGAATTTCAAAGCTGAGAAATCAGGTAAACCACCGATATGATGGATGAATCTTTGAAAGTATAATTTCATTTCTAAGGCGCTGTGCCAATTTTCAAAAGCAAACATCGTACGCCAATATAGCCAGAACGTTGAATCAAATACTTCATCGTCGAAAACATCTTCAATGGTTTTGTCATATAGATCTTCGTCTTTGGTGAAGAATAATTTCATGATTTCCATGCAGCCCTTATCGCTGATATTAAATTTACCATCGGTATGAGCATCTTGGCCTCTATTGACGGTTGCCCGACATAAAGAGAAATTTGGATCATGTTTGTTTAGCCAATAGAATTCATCTAAAACAGATGCTCCATCTTTTTGCAGCGAAGGAATGCTTCTAAATAGGTCCCATAAACATTCAAAATGATTTTCCATTTCTCTGCCACCGCGCATTACATTGCCACGGTTTGGATCAATGATGCCATCACATGCACCTCCAGCAATGTCCATTGCTTCAAGGATGTGGATATGGTCGCCGCTCATTTGCCCGTCTCTGACCAAGAAGCAAGCGGCTGCTAATGATGCTAGACCGCTTCCTACAAGATATGCAGATTTCTTATCAACATCTTTAGGTTTTTCTGGTCTGGCAAAGGCTTCATAGTTGCCATTGGTATAGTATATTCCTTTGGCATTTTTTTGTTGTTTGCCTCTTTCGGTATTCTTATAATCTTTCAATTCTAATTGGCGAGCATTTTCTTTTATTTTTTTAGCTGCTTTTTTATTTGCAGATTCTTTTAAGATATCTTCACTTTTTTTGATGGCTTTTGGTGCGCACATAGCGGTAGCTGCTACTGCGGTAGCTGTAATTCCGGTTATTGTTAAAGCTTTTTTCTTGTTCATGCTAAACCTCCTATAGTTTTTTACAAGATGTTTATAGTATAGGAATGTTTAGTAGATTAATCATCTATCAAAAAAGAAGGAATGATAAATTTTTTATCATTCCCGTGAATTTGATTAAATTATTTTACAAAATTCATGATAGATCTTTCCATTGAACCATGGATCATAACGCTTAAATGTACGACGATATCCTCTGGCTTTTGTTTCATACCAGACCTTACCCAATCTAACATGATGCCTACAAAAGCATACTTATAAAAATGCGCAATTTTTTCTTTATCATCAGTAGCTATATTTTTGCCTTGAGCTAATTCATCTACGACATCATATAGCAGATTATAGACCAAGGTATATAGATAATTTTCAATTTGTTCTTTGCTGATAGAATTATAAACATTCATGACAAAGGGTTTATTAGCAAGTACGGCATTAAAGATGTTTAACATGCCTTCTTGCCAGGTATCGTATGTTTTTTTGCCTTTTAAGGCTTTTTGAGCATCGTGTTGGCATGTCCATTCTATTAGTTCATAAATATCTTGAAAATGATAATAGAAAGTCATACGGCTAATACCAGCAACTTCGGTTAGATCGCTGATAGTTATCTTGTTTAGAGGTTTTGTTAATAGTAATTCTTTTAGTGATTGTTCTAGGATGATCTTTGTTGCTTGTGACATATAATCTTTCCTTTCCTAATACTATGATGTTTACTATTAATACTACTAATTTATCCTTAAAGAAGCAAATATATATTTTAGATAATGTCAAAATATCTATTAAATGTTTTTATTGGTATGTAAATTTAACATTTATTTAAAACTATTTTGTCTTGTGCATATTGCTGATTTGTTTGATAATACTGCTTAATGTTTTAACATAAAAATTATTTAGATTAACAAAACTAGGTAAATCTTTCTCTAACAAACAGTTAATTTTTTAGCATGATGATATTATCAACTGCAACATCAATATCTGTACTATGATCATTGTTAACTAATTTCAGTCATAACTGGATTAATTTCTAATAGCATTGATGCTTCCTTATGCAATACGGCAATCTTTGTTTTATATCCTTTCGACTTTCTATATTCAGTTATAATCGTGTTGATCGTATCTTCATCAAGACTTAATCATTTTAAAAATTCTCTTTTCATTTTCTGCCTCCTACGTGAGTTATACGTGCCACTAACACGAGAGAAATTAATATTATTAGCTCTATCGCTGCTATGTCTTACGATAATATAAAAAGCACAGTTCCATGACTGTGCTAATTACCTAAAGTTAGCTTGTTGAATTCTTGTATATTTATGCTATACCATAAATAATAAGAAGTTAGTACATACCCGGCCTGGATAGGCGGGGGGATTTGGCCACTTCTTATTTTTGGTTGATAAAATTTAACGAAAAATTTCGTATCATCTCTAGTTATTAGGCTACTTTCAACTTAATAATTGATAAATAGTTAAGCTTTTAAATAATTTTAATATCTTCACATCCCTATAATGCTTGAAAGATTAAAAAATCATATGACCATTCGAAATCCTTTAACTAAAGATGATATGCGCAGATATCTTTTTGCAGCTAAGGTGACACACTCAGCATGCGAAGTCATTAAACAGTTCTATGATGTTGATATCGATAAAAATGAATTTGGATATTTGCTTCTTTACTTTAACCTAGCAATAATCAAATTCGAATTAAATAAGCCTTTGAATGTTGCAATATTATCGGGTCGTGGTAGACCAGAGTCAGTTATGATTGCTAACGAGATAAAAGAAAGGTTCTCTTCAAGAAAATATAATATTAACGAAGTAACATCAATTGATAAGGACTATGACTTGATTATTTCGACATATAATACT
>CASGCC010000146.1 GCA_949299585.1 uncultured Bacillota bacterium
CGAAAACTAACTGTTAAAGATATCGTAGAAGAATGCCATATCACTAGACAAGCATTTTATTATCATTTCGAAGATATCTCAGATTTAATGCGTTGGATGCTTCAGCAAGAAATTGACAATGTCTTAAATGAAACGCTTTCTAAAACCGATCCTGAAGAAGGGCTTCGTTGTTTTTTTCTTATGGGCATCAATGCTATCCCTTATATCAAGCAAGGACTAAATAGTAATTACCGAACAGAGCTTGAACAATTGCTAAAAGAATTTATAATGCGTTTTTCAATGGCCATCATCGAAAGCAAGAAGCTTTATATGCAATGCTCCCGCTTTGAATTAAAACTGATCATCCGCTATCATTGCAGCGCGATATATTGCTTATTATACGATTGGACCACGGAAGATTCAGCCAATTTAGATGAAATCGTCCACACAGTTTATCGCTTGATAACTGAAGGAATATCACCTATAAGATAGCATCATCATTTTACTATCCAATTTAAACGAAGTGTAAACACTCTTTACACTTCGTTTTTTGTGTCTATACACCGTGCAAATTGTGATAATTGTTCTTTTACTTTTTAAATATATACTTAAGGATAGAAAGGAGATACAAATATGTCCCATGAAATTCTTTCCGCTAAATTATCACAATTAGATCATAAGATAGCTATGCTTCATTTACGTATCAGAAAATGCAAAGCTCTAGATCAAGCTGAACTTTTAAGAGAAATAAATCAGCTAAACAATGAATACTTAGAAGCTGAAAAACAATTACAAAATGCCTTGCAGCAATCTCACTCACCTATAACAGCAATATTATCGCACAGCTATGAAAATATGCTTAGCACCGTCAAAGAAACAACTGCAAAAATAGCTGATATCAACAAAACAGCAAGCAACCACGAAAACATAGCTGAAAGCAAGCTTCTTTTAGCTGAATACGCTTTAGATTTTGCCATGCAAGCTGCTGAACACGCATTGCTGATATCATTGGAAGCTATGGCTGCCCAATATCCCGAAGAAATAGAAACAGGAGAATCATCATGCATGAAGTAAAAACCCCTAAAAAACCCTTAATTTATTATTATTTAATCGTATTATTGATCATCATGTTATTTAACATGCTAGTTACCCCATCATTAACAAAAAATCAAGTAACCACCGTTAGCTATGACACTTTTATGAGCATGATCGATAACAAAGAAATTGGCGCAGTAGAAGTAGAAGACACTTCCATTTTATTTACCAACACAGATGGAACCATCGTTTATAAAACAAGTCCAATGGACGACCCTACCCTGACCCAACGACTTTATGATAGTGGCGCTGAATTTACCAGAGTGATAGACGAACCAATTTCTCCACTATGGAGCTTCTTTTTAACCTTTATCTTACCAATGCTCATTTTCATCGCCATTGGTCAATATATGCGAAAAAAGCTGATCGAACAAGCCGGAGGCGGCAAGAATGCTTTGAATTTCAATTTAGGTTGCAGCAATGCCAAGGTCTATGTCCAATCAACCAAAGGCATAAAATTCGCTGATGTAGCGGGTGAAGATGAAGCAAAAGAAAGTTTAGCTGAGATTGTCGATTATCTGCATAATCCTAAAAAATATGTTGAAGCTGGAGCTACGATGCCAAAAGGAATATTATTGGTAGGTCCTCCAGGAACTGGTAAGACCATGTTAGCTAAAGCGGTGGCTGGAGAAGCAAATGTTCCTTTCTTCTCCATTTCTGGATCTGAGTTTGTTGAAATGTTTGTTGGGATGGGAGCTAGCAAAGTTCGTGATTTATTTAAGCAAGCTAAGGAAAAAGCTCCCTGCATCGTCTTCATCGATGAAATTGATGCCATTGGAAAAAAAGTAATTCCAGCAATCTAGGTGGAAACGATGAACGTGAACAAACCCTAAATCAATTATTAACCGAAATGGATGGCTTTGAAGAAAACACTGGGGTCATCATCTTAGCAGCAACCAATCGTCCAGATTCTTTGGACCCAGCCTTAACGCGTCCAGGAAGATTCGATCGTCGGGTACCTGTTGGGCTTCCTGATCTAGCTGGACGTGAAGCTATCTTAAAAGTTCATGCCAAAAAGATCAAACTTGCAAATGATGTTGATTTTCACACGATTGCCCGCATGGCAGCAGGTGCTTCCGGCGCAGAACTTGCCAACATAATCAATGAAGCAGCCCTACGTGCCGTAAGAAACGGTCGAACGATCGTTAACGAAATGGATCTTGAAGAAAGCATCGAAGTAGTAATTGCTGGATATCAAAAGAAAAATGCCGTTTTATCCGACAAAGAAAAAATGATCGTTTCATATCACGAGATCGGTCATGCATTAGTTTCCGCTAAGCAAAGCAACTCTGCCCCAGTCCAGAAGATCACGATCATCCCACGTACATCAGGGGCTCTAGGTTATACCATGCAGGTCGATACCGCAGACAAATACTTATTAACCAAAGAAGAATTAGAAAATAAGCTCGCAACCTACACTGGAGGCAGAGCTGCTGAAGAGATCGTTTTTGGAACATATACGACCGGCGCATCAAACGACATCGAACAAGCAACCAAGCTAGCACGAGCAATGATTTCGCGTTATGGTATGAGCGATGACTTTGATATGACAGCCTTGGAAACGATAAACGATCAATACCTTGGTAATGATGCTTCGCTTGCTTGTTCACCTGAAACTCAAAAGCTTATCGATCAAAAAACGATCGAGCTAATCAAAAAACAACATGAAAAAGCCAAGAATATCCTTCAAGATAATCGTAAAAAGCTTGATGAACTAGCGAAATATTTATATGAAAAAGAAACCATCACAGGCGATGAATTTATGGAAATACTTGAAAGGAGCGATCAATGATGCAAAAACGTTCAAGTTTCGGATGGTTAGAGCTAGCTATCGGGATCATTTTGATCCTATTAGGCATCTTAGCTTTCTTTAAACCAGATCTTGCGCTTACGAGCATGGTATTCGCTTATGGACTTACCGCCATCATCATGGGAGCAACCGATATTTACTTATATATCAAAATAGAACGTTATATCGGTTTTGGTCCATTATTATCACTGATAGCTGGCGTATTAAGCGTAATGGCAGGGATCATGTTGGTTGGCTATCCTAAAACCGGCGCAATTGTGCTATCGATCTTATTTCCAATCTGGTTCATTGCCCATTGTATTTCCAGATTAACCCAGCTTAATCATATTCGTTTTGTAGCTGGCGATACGATTTATTATTTAATCTTGATAATCAATATCATTGGATTGATCTTAGGAATAGCGATGATGTTTAGCCCGATATTTACGCTTCGAACCTTACGATATCTTGCTAGCCTTTATATGACATTATTAGGCATAGATTCGATCATCATGGCATTTAGCCGCATGGGCAAACATTTTTGACCAACTAATATTTTTATAAAACGATTCGCTCATGCAAGCGAATTGTTTTTTATCTTAGCATTTGGTTCCTATCTCGATATATAAAGCATTTATTCAATGGCACCTGCAATGCATTTATCAAACATATACATTTCTATACTATTTATTTTTCGCTCACCCTCAACAGTAAAGGTATATTTTACAATAGTTCTATATCCTAATCCCTTATATTCAAGCAAACCGGTTTCCTCATAATAACCAATGATAAATATAGGCTCTTTAAAGTTTTCAACTCTGCTTATATCAACGGAAAGAACTGCAAGATAAATTGCTGCTAGAACAATAATGACAGAAAGCAAAACTTTTATTGTTTTTTTGCAAAACTTTATAACTAAAAACATTGCTATCCACAATAAAACAAAAATCCCTATCATAACATACTTCCTTATTAATCAATATTTTATCGCATATAGATGCAAAAAAGCACTAATGT
>CASGCC010000147.1 GCA_949299585.1 uncultured Bacillota bacterium
TATTTCATATTTATTGGTATGAGTAATTTCTACTTCTTTTCATGTACTTATAAAGTGGAATTTACCTTTTCACTTCAGCTAATTTTTTATCATTCTTCATTTTCTTGTGCTTCATGCCACAGTGCAAGCTGTTTTTCGTTATGTAAAGCTAATAAAAAGTTATTTTTTGCGCTAGGGTATTGATGATATATTGAATAAAGCAATTCTTTTATATCTTGTCGTTTGGT
This sequence comes from uncultured Bacillota bacterium, assembly GCA_949299585.1. Taxonomy (GTDB): domain Bacteria; phylum Bacillota_I; class Bacilli_A; order Erysipelotrichales; family Erysipelotrichaceae; genus JALEVB01. The sequence goes on from CASGCC010000147.1 coordinate 228, forward strand.
AAAGCCATCGTTTGGACAAGTGCTTTTAACTATAGGAATATTTATTTCTTTGATCGTTTGCTGTAATTGATTTTCGAAAACATAGATAAAAGGACGAATGAACATCATTTGACTATCGCTAAGAAACATCTTCGGTGCAAAAGTTGCGATTTTTCCGCCATATATCATATTTAGCATTAGCGTTTCAATTGCATCATCTGCATGATGGGCGAAAGCAGTTTTATTACATCCAAGGCGTTTAGCTTCTTTGATGACCCCGCCTTTTTTAAAAGTTGAACATAATGAGCATTTTAAAGTATTATCTTCATTATTATTTAATTTTAAGATATCATAAAGTCTAGTTTCGACATCATGATATTCAATGTTTTCTTTATTGCAGAAAGCTCGTATTTCGCTAAAATCCATATTAGAAAACCCCATATCAAGATGAATACCAACAATTTCGAAATTTTTATTATCGAACCTTTTAGCAACTGTTTGGTATTTGCTTAAACAATAAAGCAAAAGCATGCTGTCCTTTCCGCCACTAACACCAACAGCGATCCTATCTCCTTCATCGATCATTTTATATGCTTTATCTGCTTTTCTTATTAAACCAACAAGTTTTTTTATCGACATATAATAATAAACTCCTTTAGTTTTGCTATTATATCACAAATTTAGTATAATCATATAAGGAAAAAAGGTGAAAAGATGGATGCATGCATATTAATTGATAAACCACAAAATATGACATCTTTTGATGTCTGCCATAAATTAAGACATATCGCAAAGGAAAAGCGTGTTGGTCATACTGGTACATTGGATCCTAATGCTACAGGTTTAATGATCGTTTTGCTAGGAAAATATACCAAATATTTACCATATTGTGATCATGATCGTAAAGAGTATATTGCTAGCTGTAAGCTTGGCATAAAGACGGATACGCAAGATATTTGGGGCAATATCCTCGAAAGCGATGTCATAAAAACATATAGTTATCAGCAATGGCAGCAATTGTTAGCCCGTTTTTTAGGTAAACAAATGCAGGTTCCACCTATGGTTTCAGCGATAAAACATAATGGTAAAAGATTATATCAACTTGCTCGTGAAGGCAAAGAAATCGATCGCAAACCTCGAGAGATAGAAATATACGAATTAGAACTTTTGGCATATAACGATAATGAATTTACCATAAGAGCTGTGGTTTCGTCCGGCACATATATTCGAACTTTATGTGAGGATATTGCTTTGGCAAGTGGTAATCTTGGAACATTAAGTGCTTTAAGAAGAACGAAGATTCAAAATATCACTGTTGATGAAGCTTGTAGTTTAGAACAAGCAAGCAAACATCTTTTAGATCTCAATATCAAAAAGATCATCAATGAAGATTATCAGCAAATTGAAGTAAATGATGAAATCATTGCTGATATCATGAATGGTAAACGATTAAAACTTGATGCTTACACTGATATCGTGATTTTGCTAAATAAAGGTAAAATATTAGCAGCATATGAAAAAGATCACGATAATATTTATAAATGCAAAAGAGGGTTATTTTAATGAGGATAATACAATTTAGCTTAAATCGAAATTATAATGCACATAAGCCTATCGTAGCATGCATAGGGTATTTTGATGGTCTTCATCGTGGGCATCAAATGCTTATCAAAAGAACCATAGAAATCGCTAAGCAAAAAGAACTTGAACCTTCATTGATCACATTTGATCCAGATCCATGGGTCATCGTTAGAAATGCTAAAGATCCTAAGCATCTTTCTACTATGCGCCAACGTATTAATATGGCATCATCTCTAGGGATCAAGAACATTATAATCTTGCAATTTACTCAAGAAATGGCCCATTTATCTTATCAAGATTTTGAAAATAAAGTGCTTCATCCACTACAGATTAGAACCTTGATATGTGGCTTTGATTTTCATTATGGCTTTAAAGGCGAAGGGTCGATTAATACATTGAAAGCTCAAACAAAGATGGATATCGAAGTAATAGATTGCGTTAGTGAAGACAATGAAAAAATAAGCACGACAAGGATCACTGAACTGCTTCTAAGCGATCGTGTTGCAAAAGCAAATGGATTATTAGGATATCGCTATCAAGTAGAAGGTAAAATCATCCATGGTCATAAACAAGGGCGAACGATTGGTTTTCCTACCGCTAATATTCAAGTAGATAACGAATATATCTTGCCATCATTAGGAGTATATGCAGGATATATTCAAGTTCGTAATAAATGGTATCGAACGATGATCAATCTTGGGCATAATCCTACTTTTAATGAAACAGCTAAAGTTTCCATCGAAGCCTATATTTTAGAATTTAAAGATATGATATATGGAGAAAAAGTAACTCTAGAGTTCGATCATTTTATTCGTCATGAAAAAAAGTTTAGCAATAAAAGCAATTTAGCATTGCAATTAGAACAAGATGTCAAACATGTCAGGAAGATGCTAGCTAATCATGAATAAAGATTTTTTAAACTATATGGAAGGCATGCTAAAAGATGAATTTAGCACTTATCTTAAAAGTTTGGAACAACCCTTTCATCAAGGGTTCAGGATCAATACCTTAAAGATCGATCCTAGTAAATTTTTTAAATTATTTCCTTTGGAGTATAAAGAATCTAAATTTGCTAAAAATGCCTATATTTTAAAATATCCAACATCATTAGGTAATGAGATATTTCATAAGCAAGGACTTATATATATACAAGAGGCAAGTGCAGCAAGTGTTGTGGATCTGTTAGATATTCAAAAAAATGATAAAGTATTAGATATGTGCAGTGCTCCGGGAGGAAAGGCAACGCAGATTGCTCAACAACTTGAAAATACAGGATTGCTAGTTGCTAATGAAATTGAACGAGGAAGGGCTATTAAGCTTTTAAGCAATATCGAACGATGGGGGATCAATAATTGTTTGATATTGAATGAAGATCCTAAAAGAATAAGCAGTTTATTTAACGGTTATTTTGATCGTGTTTTGGTTGATGCTCCTTGTTCTGGAGAAGGAATGTTCAAAAAAAGTGATCAAGCCGTTATTGATTGGAGCATAAATCATATTTATTCATGTGCTGAACGACAATTGCAAATTTTAGATGAAGCATATAAATGTCTAAAAACAGAAGGAACAATGCTATATTCTACATGTACATTGAATAAAATCGAAAACGAAGGGGTTATAGAAAAGTTTTTAAACAAACATCCAGATATTGAATTGATCAAGATTGATGTTCCTTGGGGAAGAACTGGATTTAAAACAGGCATTGATACAACTAAATGTCGCAGATTACTGCCTATGGATGAAGCAGAAGGGCATTTTATGGCAAAGATGATAAAACATGGCTCATGTAATACAACATATCTACCTTCAAAAAAGACAGAGTTGGATTCAAATGCCAAGGATTTTATAAAAAATAATTGGAATGAACAACCTTGTTATCTATTTGAGAATAAAGGAAAAATATATGCAGGCAATCAGCCTTTTCTTGATTTAAAAGGGTTGAGAGTAGTTAGAAATCAAGTGTTGTGTGGGGAACTTATTAAAGGAAGATTTGAACCACACCAGCATTTTTACACTGCTGTTGGATTTAAAACGACAAAGAC
>CASGCC010000148.1 GCA_949299585.1 uncultured Bacillota bacterium
AATTGCTTCAATCCCATCAGTTATCGTGTCATTTATTGATAGACAGCCAGCACAAGCGCCTAACATCCTAACAGTAACGACACCGTCCTTAAAATCAACCAATTCAACGTCGCCACCATCTCGTTGGATATATGGGCGGATTTTATTGATTGTTAGCTCAATTCTTTCTAATACATCTTCCATAGATTTGAACCTTCTTTCTAAAGCTTAATAAAATAAAGAGTACATAATAAAGGCTACGATGATTCCTAAAACTATTCCTCCAAATACTTCGACCCAACGATGTCCTAGAACATCTTTTGTTTTTTCTCTATATACAGGATCGCTAAGATCAATAGCTGTTTGATCTTTAAGATCTTTTATAAGTTGTTTTACGATCCGAATATTTACTCCGGAATAATAACGGACATTTGCTGCATCATAGATAATGACAACAGAGAAGGCAGCAGTAACCGCAAAAATAGTAGAAGTAAATGATTCTTGTAATCCTATTGCAATACTTAAAGCACTAACTAGTGCGGAATGGGAACTTGGAAAACCTCCGCTGGCGCTGATAGTAGAAAGGGTCCATTCTTTCGTAGCATGATAATGAAACAAGGGTTTCATAAATTGAGCAATTGCTAGTGAAATAACGCTTGCCCAAAATGGATACATATCTTGCATATATTAATTCTCCCTACTGCAAAAGTATATCACATTTTTTTTAAGATGTGTTATACTATTAACATATTGAGGTGATTAATATGCACTATCAAATAGGTCAGATCGTTGAAGGGGTTATTACCGGGATTCAGCCATATGGTGCTTTTGTTAATCTTGATGGCAAAACCACAGGGTTGATCCATATCTCTGAGATAAGTGAAGGCTTCGTTAAAGATGTTTCACACTTTGTTAAGATTGGAGATACAATAAAAGTCAAAATAATTGATTTTGATGATAAAAATAATCAGGCAAGGCTATCTTTAAAAGCCATATATCCTAATAAACCTCGCCGAGATCGTAAAAGCAATCGATATGGTTCATTACCTGCGATGAAATTAGGATTTTCAACGATTGCCCAAAATTTAGATAGATGGATTAAAGAAGCAAAGGAGAAGCAAAATGATTAAATTTGATGCAAGTCATGCAATGTTAAAAGAAGACATTATGTCTTATGAACCTGAAGTAAAAAGAATTCACAAGATGATCCATGAAAAAACTGGTGCTGGTAATGATTTTTTAGGATGGGTAGATTGGATCAATAATTATGATGTTAAAGAATATCAACGTATCAAAGAAGTTGCTGCTGCTGTAAAAGATAAAGCAGAAGTATTATTGGTGTGCGGAATAGGAGGATCTTATCTTGGCGCTAGAGCAGCCATTGAGATGATCCAAGGTTTATATCCAGAAAACGATACTGAAGTAATATTTATTGGAAATACATTCTCTAGTACATATTTTAAGCAGGTTGAAAATCATATCAAAGATAAATCAGTAGTTTTGAATGTCATCAGCAAATCTGGAACAACAACAGAAACAGCTATGGCATTTAGAATGTTAAAACAAATGATGGAAGACAGATATGGCAAAGAAGAATGCAAAACAAGGATCATTGCTACTACCGACAAAGCTAGAGGTACCCTAAAAAGCTTGGCAGATAAAGAGGGTTATCAAACATTCGTAATTCCAGATGATATTGGTGGACGTTATTCGGTAATTACACCTGTTGGTCTTGTTCCAATGGCAATTATGGGAATTGATATCGATGAGGTATATAACGGATTAAAAGCTGCTTATGAAGATCTAAATACTGATGATCTTGCAAATAATCCTGCTTATCAATATGCAGTTGCGCGCAGAATACTACAAAATATGGGCAAAGATGCTGAAATGTTGGTTGCTTATGAGCCACAAATGCAGATGGTAACTGAATGGTGGAAACAGTTGTTTGGGGAATCAGAAGGTAAAGATGGCAAAGGAATCTTGCCTTGCAGCGCGATATTTTCAACGGATTTACATAGCTTGGGTCAGTTCATTCAAGAAGGAAAAAAAGTATTGTTTGAAACATTGGTCTTAGTTGATAAACCAACGATGGATGGTCTTTTCCCAAATGATGAAGAAGATGCAGATGGCATGAACTATTTAGCTAACAAATCATTAAACTGGGTAAATAAAATGGCTTGTGAAGGAACATTGGAAGCTCATGAAGTGACAGGAAAAGTTCCTAATTTGATCATTCGTATTCAAGAGATGAAAGAATATACGTTTGGATATATGTGCTATTTCTTCTTTATCGCATGTGCAATGAGCTGTTACATGCTTGATATCAATCCTTTTAATCAACCTGGTGTTGAAGTTTATAAGAAGAATATGTTTAAGCTTTTAGGAAAACCTGGCAAATAAAAAATTATAAGAAAAAATCCTGATATATTCAGGATTTTTTTTGGATAAAAAAAGCGTTGGTTTTTTTGCACCAACACTTAGATAGCTGTTTTATTGGGTTATGATAGAATCTTTGATACCATCGGTATACAATATTTGATAGCCGTTTATATTCATGCTATTTGTACTATCAACAGCTTTTTCTTGGTCAACGATCCAAATGGCATTAAAACTATCATCTGGATATAATTCTTGAACTCTAGCGATTAATTCTAATCCTTCATCATAATCTAGCGTATATAATGAAGTACTTAGTATATCAGCAATAGCGCTGTTTTTACAAATTACGGTAACGCTGCGATATTTATTTGCCGGATATAAGGTGCGAGGATCAATGATGTGGTTATAGCTATTGCCATCTTCAGCAATATAATATCTCTGATAATCCCCACTAGTTACAAACGAAACGCTTCCTGGCTGCGATACTGCAATGAATCCGCCTTCACCATCAGGATTTTGGATCAACGAGCGCCAAGGACTACCGTCTAGCTTTCTATTTACCGTACGGTTGTTGCCTCCGGCATTTACGATAGCAGCTTTGATGTTATCTTGTTCTAGGGTTTGGGCTAATTGTTCAGCGGCATATCCTTTAGCTACACCGCCAACATCTAAGCTAGCACACGCATCGTTTAGATATACCGTATTATTTTCGTCATCAATTTCAACTTTGTCCCATCCCGTGCAGGCTAGTGCAGCTTGTAATTCTTCATCCGTAGGAAGAGAACCTAGCTTTCCTTGGGCATTTGCTTCGATACCATCTTCGCGATATTGATGCCATATTTTTAAAATTGGCCCCATCGTGATATCAAATTCATGATTAGTAATTTCATAGAAATCTTTAGTTAATAATAATAGATCGATCAAGGATTGATCAACTTCTATCGGTTTAATACCTGCGTTATCGTTGATCGTTTTAAGGTTATTTACACCAGGATAGCTATTATAGATATCAAATAGCTGATTGTAATTGCTATATTGTTCTAATAGCTTGTTGTATTCTTCGCTAAAATCTTCTTTACTCTCAGCTGCTAATTGAATTTGCAAAAAAGTATCAAAACCTGCGGTAAGGCTAACTTCTTCGTACATCGTGTATTCTTTGGCAGAGCATGATGATAGAAGCAAGATACTTAATAGAAGTACTACAAATTTTTTCATTTTTTAATCACCGATAACTATTTTAACACATAAAATGGTATATGGAAATTGTAATTATATAGTGCTATAATTATACTGTTATTTTATGGAAAGGAAAGATTATTATATGTCATTTTTAACAGGACCAATGCGTAAGCATTTAGATGGTCATAAAGAACTTACAAATCATGAAGATGTTTTGAAAGTTGAAGAAGGCAATCTTTTTAAAATA
>CASGCC010000149.1 GCA_949299585.1 uncultured Bacillota bacterium
GGAAGGTGAAGTCTTTGCCGAACTTTTTAGCGAATTCCATGGCGGCAAGCGGATAGGCGCTGTAGCCATCAGCGATGAATTTGAAGTTTTCAGGGAGTTTCTTAAGACCCTGGAACGCCATGCGCATGGCAAGGATACAGGGACCAACCCCGCGATGATCGGACACCTGATAACCGATGATAGATCGACAGGCGGCGTTCATGACCAGCCAGACATAGGTCTTGATACCGCGGACTTTGATGTAGGTTTCATCGGCCACAAAGGCTTCTCCTTTGTGATAAGGGTACTGATCTACAAAGGGCTTGATGCAGATGGCTGCGGTCTTGCAGTAGTTGGCGATCTGCTGATGAGAGATGATGATGTTATATAGGTCTTTGAGTGCCTGGGAAGTTTTGCGCAGGGAAAGACCGAGGTTGACATGAAGCGTCAGACACAGGGACATGACATGCGCATTGTGTTTGCTGAATTTCAGGGAAGAAGCATTCTTTGGCAGGGTAGATAAATCCATGCTGAAAAAATCCATCGTAAACTCACGGTAGATATAGTGGAGCTTATATTTATTTTTGCCGTAATCCTCAAAAAGGTCTTCCTTATCCACCTTTTTGAGGTTGTGGAGATAGTAAGGGCATTTTGGATTGACACACTTATGGATGATAAAGTGCTTGCGGTCTTTCTTTGGAACCAGAGTATTCCCACAGTGTGGACAGCGCAGTTTCACAGAGGAGAAGCGACTTTCATCCGGGGAGAACCTTGCAGCGCAGATTTTATAGAGAAGCTGTCCCTTGGAACCATTATTTTTGTACAGAAAGGGCTTCGGTGCATCACAACGGGGGTAAGTGCAGTCATCAGGAATGTCACATTCAGACCGGCGGCTGACAGGGCGTATCTTCTTACCATAACGTTTTTCGAAGTAAGGGATGAGATCCTTATAAGTCCAGTCCTGACGGAAGTCGGTGACCAGAGGGAGTTGATCAATCTTGAACTTCTGGTATTTGGGGGAATGGGAATCATCAAAAGCCCATTGCTTAAGGGGAATGTATCTGCAGATAAAGTTAAGAAGCCAGCAGATTTGTTTATGTTGGTATTGAATAAATTGAAGTAAATAAAGTATAATGTCCATGAGCATTTATCCTTTCTGATATTTTGGAATTTTGGTCGAGGACATTATATCAAAAATGGGAGGTAAATGCTCTTTTTATTTGCAACCTCCGATAAATCAAGGTTTTAAAGGATTTTAGAACAATAAAAAACAGGTAGTTTTTGACACTACCTCATATTAGCAAGGAGATGTACCTATGATAAAAATTGATGAATTCTCTTATAATTGCGGCGTTATGGATTGCTTTGGCGAAATGGTCAAAGCGCGAATGAAAAAATTGGCCTTAGCTCATCCATCGTCATCTAGGATCATGCGAGATCGCTATATTCCTTTCGTTGAACAAATGACCCAAAAATACGGCATAAATTATTATCTAGATGATGAGCCATTGCTAAGTGATCTTTTTCCTTTAAGCATGAATAAGGATACCTATAATATCATCTTTTATCATGACGAAAAAGATATCCAAGAATATTGTTTACTGAAACAAATAAAAAAAGAAGCAATCCAAAAACAGGAATATGAACATGTTCGCCAACAAATTGCCTATCGTTTCGGTAAGCTATTATGCTATAGTGATGAAACCATCGAAAATTACATCCAACAAAACAAAGAAAAGGAATAAGCTTATTTTTTGCCTATTCCTTTTTGTTTCTGCTTTCAAAGTTTAATAAAGCTCCTAATAAATTTGCATCATTACCAAAATGACATGCTTCAACTTGTGGAACGCATGGCAAATATGGATTTTCCTCAGCAATCTTAGCTATGGCCTTTTGGATATAGCTGATGAACAAAGGTTCAGCCGATATTCCTCCGCCAATCACGACCTTGTCTGCATCAATGATAAACTGCAGCTGATAGATCTGCATGGCAATCTTATGGCAAACCTGCTGCAAAGCCATCTCTACCGCTTTATTACCTTCCTTGATTATCTTGAATGCTGTGATGCCACTGATATCATTTAGCCCGGTATGCTTTTCGATCGCATTGGCTATGCCGCTGATGCTGCAATGGCTGGCAAAAAAATTGCTATTTGCGATCGTCGCAGTTAGATCCATGCTTAGATAGGATATTTCCCCCGCGCAAAGATTGCTGCCTTTTATGATCTGCCGATCGATCACGATGCCCCCGCCGATACCTGTTCCAAAGATCATAGCTGCCCCATTCTTAACCTCTTTTAAATTCCCTAATTCTAATTCTGCTAAGGTGGCACAACGCGCATCGTTCTCAATGGCTACCGGTAAGCCAAAGCGGGCGGTTAACAGATCTTTGACATTGGTATCGCTAAGGATCGTTAACGCTCCGCCGATCCGTACATAACCGCTTTCATCATCGACAAACCCTGGTAAAGAAATAGCCAAGCCCTCAACAGCAGGAAATTTGGCAATAATTTCCTGTATTCCCCTTAGAAAAGCTTCAACGCTAGTTTTAGGCGTATTGATCTTGCCTTTATCGTAAATTACATAATCTTTATCAAAAAAACCATACTTGATAAATGTCCCGCCTACATCAATAGATAAGATCTTTTTCATGGTATTATCCTCTTTTTGTTTTGCTAATTTTATTCTATCATCAAAATATGGGCTGAAACAATAACTTATGCATCTTGATGCATGATCATATCACGTTTTTTAATTTGTCTTTTTAACCATGAGCCTTGATAATAATAGAAAATATAAATGATCGATGTTGAGATCCATGAAAACGGATATACCAAAAGCACTTCGCTTACGCTTGTGTGCGTAAAAAACATCAGCCAAACGACCCTTACCCCAACAACGCCTAGACCGGTGATGATCGTTGGCAAGACCGTATCGCCTGTAGCTCTTACTGCTCCCGAATATATCTCGATACAAATATAAGCGATATAATAAGGAACCAATTGCTGTAAGATCGCCATGCCGATCCTGATCACTTCTTGATCTTGGGTAAATAAGGCAAAGATATAATTTCCACCAAACAATAATACGCTAGCTATTACCAAAGTTGCCCCTAAAGCTAGCCCTAAGGTAATGTGTACGCCTTTTTTGATCCGCTCAAGTTTATTGGCACCAAAATTCTGACCAACAAAAGTCATGATCGCAACGCCAAAAGCTGAGATCATCATCCAATAAATGACATCGATCTTGCCATATGCCGTATATGCCGCTACCATGATCGCGCCAAAGCCATTGATGCTGGTCTGGATCAAGATATTCGATAACGAATAAAGCACTGAATTGATACCGGTTGGTACCCCAATGAAGATGATATTCTTGATGACATCCTTAGCAATAAATAATTTTCGCATATTAAGGCTATATGCATCGTAATGATTGCTCAAAGCATAAATGACCAAAAGCGCACTTACCAATTGCGAAATAATGGTTGCTAGCGCTGCCCCAAAAACTTGCCAATCGAAAAACATGACAAAGACCACATCTAAAACAATATTGATCAAACAAGCTGCAACCAAAAAATAAAGCGGCCTTCTTGAATCTCCCATCGAGCGAATTATTCCCGATCCCATATTATAGATCAATGAAGGAATGGTCCCTGCAAAATAAACATTCAAATAAATGGAGCTATATTTAGCATGAAAGAATTATATAATTGCTCGCTGCTGCCTTACA
>CASGCC010000150.1 GCA_949299585.1 uncultured Bacillota bacterium
AAAAAGATCTATCCCACCGAAAGTGGAAAACAGCTATATAGCTACGCCTTACATATCATCTCCCTTTACAATGAAATGGAAACAAACATCAAACAATGGGATCAGATAGGCACCATCCACATCGGTTCAAGCATCACGATCGGCACCCATCTTTTGCCTTTATTGATCCATAGCTATCGTACGCGTTATCCCCATCTATCTACTTATGTGAACGTAGACAACACTGCCACCATCATCAACGGAATCTTGGATAACAGCTTGGATATCGGCCTAATCGAAGGACAGATAAAACATAACGATATCATCTGTAAACCTTTCTTAGACGATCCAATGGAAGTAATCGTGCCCCAAGGTCATCCGCTTTGCGCATATCCTAGCGTATCCTTGATGCAAGTTGCCGCTTACCCTTTGCTGACAAGAGAAAAAAATAGCGTTACCCGAAAGCTGATCGATTCCCATTTTGCTGCCTTGCAGCTAAATGTCAAACCGATATGGGAAAGCTCTAGTAATCAAGCTTTGATCAAAGCAATCGAACAAGACTTAGGCATTGCGATCTTGCCATATAAATTAATAAAAAAAGATCTAGAGCACGCCAAAGTTGCGCAAATTGCTCTAGATCAACCTATCGTAAGACAATTGAACATCATCCATCATCGCCGAAAATATATAACCAAAAACTTACAAGCTTTTATCGATGAATGTTTAAATTTTACTTATTAAAAGCATCTGGAAGATCATTTTCCAGCAAGATGACATCTTGTAAAGAAGCCATGGCATAAACCTTGCTAAAGGCTTCTTTTACGGTTTGCACGACATAAACATTTTCCATATCAAATCCACTATCCTGCAAACCATTAAAGATCGGCAAGGTTTGACTTGGACCAACCAAGATCACCACATCAACCATGCCTAGCATCTTCTTGCCCAGATCATAGTTCATCGCATATTGCTGAGGGCCCAGATCGATCAGCCCCGGTGTTACGATAAAACGCTTATTAGGCATCATGCTCATGACCTTTAACGACATCGCTGCCCCTTCTGGGTTTGAATTAAAGGCATTATCGATGAAAGTATAGCCATTGATCTTTTTAACCTGCAAGCGATGTTCAACATAATCAACCTGCCGCACGCTTTTCATCAATTCCTGCCAACCGATGCCAAGATGACGGGCAATAGCGATCGACGCCAAGATATTCATGATGTTATGTTCTCCCAGCAATTTGGTCTTAAAGGCATGCTTCTCATTTTTACATAAAACATTAAAAGTGCTGCCATCTGGACCATATTGAATATCCACCGCCTGATAATCAGCATCATGATAGATGCCATAAGTTACCAGTTTACAATTATTTTTTACTCGATAATTTCTGATATGCTCATTATCAACATTAATGATACCTAAACCATCTTTAGGCAAGCATTCGATCATCTGCATCTTCTCTTTGATGATATTATCCAAGGTCTTAAATGTTTGTAAATGCTGCGGACCGATCGATGTTACTAGTCCGATCTGTGGTTTAACAAATTTGCATAGATAACTAATATCATTTACTTTGTCTGCTCCCATTTCACACACGAAGACCTGATCGGTCGGCTTTAAATGTTCCCTGATGGTAATCGTTACGCCCATCGGCGTATTAAAAGAAGCAGGGGTCATCAATGAACGATAACGATCGGAAATGATCGCCTGAACGATATTTTTGCTAGAAGTCTTGCCATAACTACCGGTGATCCCGATCTTGATCAGATCATCATGCTTGCGCAAGATCTTTTTGGCATCATTGATAAAGTACAACTGAACACCTTTTTCTAACGGCATGGTAATGATTCCCATCGGGTAGATCATCAGCCAATTCATAACATAAGCAATAACGACCAAGCCCATTAGATCTTCGATCGCTGTAAACCATATGACACTGCCCAAAATAAGTAAATCAAGCAAGACAATGACCACGATCTGTCTTTTTACCCTAGCGGTATAAACCAAAGGCTTGATATAGCTCTTCTTTTTTTCCTTCAAATAGTCATATACCGTTATGGCAGCAATTATAAAATAGCTTAAATACGGCACAATACTACGTAATACCATATAATAGATGATCACAAGCACCAAAGCAATAATCAAGCCCAGCAAAACATTCTTGCCAACATTATCATTAAGCCACTTGCCATATCTTCGTAATTCATAACGATTTTGCTGAAACATATGCAAGGCATGTTTGGTAGGTATCAGCATCATCAGTATGATCAACAATAAAAATATTATCTTCAATAACATATTAATCCCCCAAAAAGCTATCTACGATAGCCAAGAAACGCTGTGGCTGATGAAAATAAGCATAGTGATCATCATTTTCAAAAATGATCAAAGCGCCATCATGCAAATTGCTTTCCAGTTCTTTCCCCATCCACAGTGGTGTAGCATCATCATTTTCTCCAAAGATCAAGATGACCGGGCATTTGATCTTTGCTAGCAATGGTTTGACATCATCATTAACAACTTTAACAAAGGTCTCTCGCATTACTCCCGACACATTTTTATAATCTGCAGACCCATAGTGCTGCTTAAATTTTTCCAAATTCTTTTCGCCGCTTAAGCTTACGATCTTCTTGGCCAATTTAAAGCTTTTGGTCTTAAACTGATATTCCCATCCTCTTTTAGGCAATAAACCTGCTGCTCCGCACATGATCATCTTTTTGGTCGGATACTGCGCTGCATAATGAAAAGCTATCCTACAGCCAAAAGAATGACCGATCAAGATCGGATCATCAATTGCCAAAGCATCAAGCATTTTTTTCACTAATTGACAATAATCCTCTACGCTATAGGCGCGATCTGGATCTTGACTTTCCCCATGACCTGGCAGATCGATATTAAGTACCTTAAAACGCTTTGCCAGATGTTCTTGGATGAAATCCATCATGATCATCTTTTGTCCCCAGCCATGCAGCAAAACGACCGCCTGACCTTCACCACAAAGCTTATAACATACATCGATATTATTTATTACAATATGTGCCATAGTGTCTCCCTTTATCTAGTTTATTGTACTATAACTAATAATTATTTTAAACGATATAAAAAATAAGAAAAATAAATATTGTAAATTTCTGCTAAATTAGTTAAAATATCATCAAGAAAGGAAGTGTATCATGTTTGAATGGTCAAAAGGCAATGCATTCTCACAGATCGTTACAATCTATAACAATAACTTCACTTTGAACAATTGTGCCACGCAATACTTTAAAGAAAGCAAATGGTGCATGATCGGCATCGATAAAACAAATAAGAAAGTAGCTATCAAGCCGATAAACAAACAACAGATCGATCTAAATATATATCCTTTAGAAAATTTACATAAAGTTTTCATCGGAAAAGGATATGCCCGTATCAGCAATAAATCAGTCATCAACGAGATCAGCAAGCTGCTTGATCAAGAATGTAACGGACAAAAATTTTCATGTGATTACGACCAGCATGACGAAATGCTGATCATCGATCTCAACAATCAAATATAGGAGCTAACTATATAAAATACAAGTATTTTTTATGAAAAAGTTTGAAAATGTAAATACTTAAAATTTTTAGTTAGTTGTATAATTGATCTTTGAAAA